>JBBQIH010000052.1:0-10887 GCA_038324725.1 Cyanobacteriota bacterium
CAGGGGGCCGGCCTGGATCGTCTCGTCGTCGCCGATGCGCTGGGGAGCGCTGCGATCGCCCGTATAGCCCCGCAGCACCTCGGCCAGTGTGCCTGGGGAGCTGATCCCGGCGCACATCAGCAGCAGGATCGGTCAGGGGCCGCCGATCTGCCGCAGGCCTTCGTAGAGCCCCAGGGCCCGATGCAGCTGGGGTTCGTCGTCCACCTGCTGCCGCTCGCTCGGAAAGCCTGTGAAGGCGCAGAACTGCTGGCGGCTGGCCTCATCACCGATGCCGGTGGCCAGCACGGCGAGGCCATCGGCCTCCAGCTGCGGCCAAGTAGCCACCAGGGCCAAGGAGTATTCAATGCTGTCGACATCGCCCAGCTGGGGGAACAGGAGCACCAGGCGACGGCGGCCCTTCCCCCGCCGTGAGGGCAATCCGCGTCGTCCCCCGTTGCAACATGTTACAGTTCTCAACACCTCGAAACAGTCATGGCTGATTCCACTCCCCGATTCGGTTTCGTTGCCTTCGCCGAAACCTGGAATGGTCGCCTGGCCATGCTCGGCTTCGTGATCGGCCTCGGCACCGAGCTGCTCACCGGCCAAGGCATCCTCTCCCAGATCGGCCTGGGTTGATCGGGACGGCAACCGCTTACATCACAGCCTTCCCTGCCGTTGTCGCCCTTGTGGTGCTGTTAACCGGGGTGGCGACCTTCGTCCTCAGCCGGCCTAGGTGTGTTTTCTCACCAGGTCATTCAGCGATCAGCAGCCGCTGGAAGCACTGCTGAGGCGTGAGGCCACCGAGAGCCATGTGGCACCTGCTGCCGTCATAGATCCCCAGATAGCGGGGTAGCCAGCGGTTGCGTTCCTCTGATGTCTGGTAGGCGATCACGTAGGCCCATTCCGCCAGGATGGTTTTGATGAACCGCTCGGCCTTTCCGTTGGTCTGCGATGTGTAGGGCTTGTTACGGATGGGTTTCAGATTCATTGCCTGGCAGGCTTTTCGCCAGTCACCTGAGCGGTAGGCGGACCCGTTGTCCGAGAGGATCCGCCGACAGGTGATCCCCTTCTCAGAAAACCAACCAACCGCACGGGCCAGGCAACCGACGGTCGTCGCCTTCTGCTCGTCTGCGAGCACCTCGACGTATTGGCATCAGCGCACCTATCGGTGCGACGGCCAGGCGGGTGGCGTCGTCGATCGCGACGTGCACCTTCTCGTAACCGGCACCTCTGGAGGAGCCATGACGGCGGTCACCGGTGATCCGATGGCCGACCCGCTCGAAACGGGCCAGCTGCTTGGTGTCGACATGGATCATGTCGCCCGGTCGCTCCCACTGGTAGCGCCGCACTGGCTTCTTGGGCTCCAGATTCCTGAGCCGGCCCAGCCCCAGGGCGTTCATGACACGCCCGACCGTCGAGAGGGGCGCTTGGAGAGCCTTGGCGATGCGACGGAGCGTGCAGCGCTGGTGCCGCAGGTCCACGGCCTGCTGCAGGTGCTGCGGATCGAGTGTCCGCCGCTGGCTGCGGCGAACACTCCGTCGATCCGCCAGTGCCGCCACGCCGCCATCTCGGAAGCGTGCCAGCCACTTGTAGGCGCTGCGCAGGCTGATCCCGGCTTGTGCTGCAAGGGCTTTGAGCGGTACGCCCTCATCGAGATGCCGGCGGATGAGCCGCTCGCGACTGATGGGCGTCAGTCGGGCCAATGGATGGCTATGCATGGTGTGTGAGGTCTTGGGACGGTAGTGACACTCCGACCCTGGCGACCTCACACCCCCTTGTCAGCTGAACAACCTGGTGAGACTACACAGCTAGGCAGAACTCCGTGTCAACGCTATTGGAGAGCTTCCAGCTGAGCACAGTCCTGGAGAACAGATCCACAACCGCCACCAGGTACAGGGATCCAAGCAGGAGCCGCAGCCAGGCGGTGAAGCCCAGCAGCAGGAAGACGTTCAGCCAGGCCGCCATGAAGGCGTAGTAGACGGCCCCGCTGACGACCACAAAGGTGCCGGCCACCAGGGCCATGCGCCTACGGTCCCTCCAGTGCACCAGCAGAGAGAGCAGAAACAGCAGCACCCACATCGCGCAGGGGTTGAAGCCATCCAGCAGCCCCATGGCCAGGGTGAAGATCGGCAGGCCGAGCGCCGTGGCGCTGATGCTGCCGAAGCGGCCAAGGTTCACGTTGCCGGAGGCACGCTCCCGTCGATCGATCAAGTCGAGCAGTTCCCTGCCTCGGCCATCGGCGTCATCGAAACCCACAAGCACCTGGCCATCGATGACGAACGTGGGAATCCCCGATGCCTGGATGCCGGCCTGCCGGGAATGGCGCAGCAGGTCGTCGACCGCGGCAAGATCCGATTCGAGCGGGCGCAACCGCACCTGGAGCCCTGGCCGCTGCTTTCGCAGCTCCGGAAGGAAGGCCTTGGCAGCGGTGCAATGGGGGCAACCCTCGCGCACGAACACCTGAAGTTCCGCTCCCCCCACGCCGGGCTGGGCAGGGGCCAGAGAAGGGGTGAGCGCCAGCAGCAGGCCGAGCAGCATTCCAAGCATCGGCGTCAGCAGCCAGCCTTTCCGAGGACTGCGCATCGTTTCCTCCTCAAGCTGATGGAGTTGTCATGGGGTCTGCCGCCACCAGCGCCAGGCCTCCACGTTGATCAGCAGCCCGAAGACCGTGAGGGCCACCATCAGCACGATCTGATCGAGGCGGGCATCGGGCACCAGGATGTCTGCGATGAGATGGGGGACGTTGGTGACCGAATAGACGACGCTGAACCAGAAGTGGATTCGCCGCCAGGGCCGCCAGCGCGTGGCCGGACCGACCGTGGTGGCGGCGTAGGCGATCAGCACAATCGCAATCAGCGGCAGCAGAAAGTAGCCGAGCATCGCCCCGAACAGCAGGGGTAGGGCCCCCTCCTGCACATGGCTGTGGATCTCCGGCGACTGACCATGGAACAGGGGCATCAGGCCCAGGTCCACGTGGAAGAGCATCGCCAGCAGCCAGGCGATCCAGAGCGTGATCAGCCGCAGGGCCTGGTTGATTGACGGGTTCATCGGCCTGGAGGCTTGTTCCTTAAGTGTGCGAAACAAGCCCGCCTGGGCCTTGTGATCTTGGTGGTTCTTTGCGGATGGATCGATGCGTTGCAGCCAGGGCGGCGCGGCGTGAGTGCTGCTGAAGTCGCCGGCCACCATCAGCACACGGCAAACGCTTGCCAGGCCTACACCCCTTCTGTGGTCACCACGGGCTCACCGGCCGCCTTCCAGCCTTCGATGCTGGGTGGAAAGCCCTTCACCTGGTGGCGGCCCTCCAGCTGCAGCGCCATCACTCCCATGGCAGAACGAAATCCGCTGGAGCAATAGAGCACCACCTCTCGCTCTGGGGAAATCTCAGCCACGTGCTTGCTGAGATCGTTTATCGGTCTGTTGATGGCTCCGGCAATGTGTCCAGCCCGGTATTCAGCAGGGGTTCGCACGTCAATCAGCGACACGTTGCCGCTGGCGAGCAGGCGCTTGAGGGCTGGCACCGATCGAATCGCATGAAAATCTCCCGGCAGGTTGGAGAGGTACTGCTCCACTGCGGAGTCAATGTCAGCAGCCTCGCCTGCAGCAACCGTGGCATCCGGAGAGGAGATTGCGGTAGCAGCAGCGGCGCCCTGAGGCGCTGAGATCAGCAGGCAGAGGGCGAGGGCGACCCCCAGCAGGAGCGAGCGAAGGCGAGACATATGGGTTTAAATACACTCTAAGGGGAATGATCGTGCTGGAGGCCAGCGGTTTTCCTTATTCGGCACTCACCTTGCCACGAAAGGCGATGTAGTTGTAGATGTTGTAGAAGAGCATGATCGGAATCAGCACGCCGATGAACGTCAGCATGAACACCAGCGAACTTACCGACGATGACGCCTGAAAGATCGTGACCGACGGCGGAATCACCGCTGGAAACACCATCACCCCCAAACCAGCAAAGCTGAGGATGAACAGCAGTACGGTGTAAACAAAGGGCCATGCTTCCTGCTGCATCGCCAGGCTGCGGAACAGCTGAACGATCAGGGCGACACCCAACAGCGGCAACACAACAAAGAAGGGCAGGAACGCAGGATCAAACAGGCGCTGTCTCAGCGCTTCCGACGCGAACGGTGCCGTGAAGGTGATCAGCAGGGCACCAGCCAAAGTGGTGGCAGCCGCCAGGCGGGCGGTGCGCACGTGCAACCGCTGCAGCTCACCACTGGTTTTGAGGATCAAATACGTGGAGCCGATCAGCACGTAGCCCTGGATGAGCGTGAGTGCCACCACCAGGCTGCTGGGGTTCACCCAGATCCAGGCCGAACCGTTGAAGTGGCCAGCGGCATCGGTGGGGATGCCCGAGAGCACCGTGCCCAGACAGATGCCCTGGGAGCCAGCGGCCAGTACGCTGCCGATGCCGAACATCAGGTTCCATGGCCGCTTGTTGACGGCGTTCTCGCGGAACTCAAAGGCGACAGCCCGCAGGATCAGCCCCAGGATCATCAGGTAGATGGGGCCGTAGAGGGCCTTGAGGATGGTGCCATAGGCCAGCGGAAAGGCTCCGAAGAGGGCGCCGCCCATCAGGACCAGCCATGTTTCGTTGGCATCCCACACATTGCCTAGGCTCGTCATCAGGATCGTGCGCTGGGATTCGCTGGGGGAAGTGAGCGAGAGGATGCCAACCCCCAGATCAAAACCATCGAGGATCACATAGAGAAGCAGGAACAGAGCCAGGATCACAAACCAGACCGTGGGCATGAACCATTCGAGGAACTCCATGTTCAAGCGCTCGCTGAGCGGTCGGAAAGAATCCCGGCAGTGGCAAGGCTAGGTGGTGGCTCAAGGGTGAGATTCGGTCCCTTGGCGATGATTCGGGAACCGAAATAAAGCGCGAAGACCAGCAACAGCGTGTAAATCACAGCGAACACACTCAAGCTGGTGAGAACCTCGCCCGCCGGCAGAACCGAGGCGGCATCGGCGGTCCGCAGCTGGCCGTAGACCGTCCAGGGCTGACGGCCCACGCAACGCACCACCCACCCGGATTCAATCGCCAGGTAACCGGCTGGAGCCGAAAGGATCCAGGCCCAGCTGAACCAGGGCCACTGGGCGAAGCTGGCGGCGCTGAGGCCGCCGCGCCACCAGAGCAGCAGGCTGAGGGCCATCAGGGCAGCCGCAGCCAGGCCGATCGCCACCATCACCCGGAAGGCATAGAAAAGCAGACCCACCATGTGGGGCCGCTGATCGGCGGGCCAGCTGTTGAGCCCACGCAGGGGTTGGCTGAGCTGCGGCCGCGTCTCCAGGATCCAGCTGAAGGCGCCAGGAACTGACAGGCTCCAGCGGTTGCTGCCACTGGCCTCATCGGGGGAAGCCAGCACGGTCCAGGCGGGGGAGCTGCCGGCGGGCTGATCGTCCCAAAGGGCCTCGATCGCCGCCAGTTTGGTGGGCTGATGCTCGGCCACCTGCACGGCGCTTTCGTGGCCGGCCAGGATCTGCAGCGGCGCCACTGCCAGCAGGATCACCAGCGCCAACTTGAAGGAAAACAGGAAGAACTCCGGGGCCTTCTGGCGCATCAACGACCAGGCACTGATCGCGGCCACCACCAGCATGGAGGTTTCCACCGTGGCCAGGGCCATGTGCAACACGCTCCTGACCATGAAGGGGTTGTTGATGGCGGCGAAGTAGTTCTGCACGTGGAAATGACCATCGGAAAACGTGCCGCCCGACGGAGTCTGCAGCCAGGAGTTGGCACTGAGAATCCAGAACACCGAGAGGTTGGCGCCGAAGGCCACCATCACGGTGGAGAGGAAGTGGATCACCGGCGGCACTTTCTGCCAGCCGAACAACATGATCCCGAGGAAACCAGCCTCGAGCATGAAGGCCATCGCCCCCTCGAAGCCCAGCACCGACCCGAAAAAATCACCGGCGAACTCCGACAGTGGCGCCCAGTTGGTGCCGAACTGGAACTCCATCGGTAGCCCGGAGGCCACGCCGATGCCGAAATTGAGCACGTAGAGCTTCGCCCAGAAGCGGGCCTGCCGGTAGTAAAGGGGGTTGCCTGTGCGCAGCCAGATGGCTTCGAGCACCACCAGATAAATCGCCAGGCCGGTGGAGAGCACGGGCCAGAGCATGTGAAAGATCGCCGTCAGAGCGAACTGCAGCCGTGACAGGGTCACGACATCGAACGTGGCAAGCATCAGCAGGCAGCGCGTGAGGGAGTGCCGAGACCTGACCGGGCGTGGAAATGGACCACGGCCAGGAGCGGAGTGGACAGGGGGAAGGATCTGGATCTCGCTATGATGTTATCGTCATAAAAGCTAAAACAACATGAATATGACGATCTGTTTCGAGCGGCTCGGACGTCGCTGGCGCCAGGGGCTAACCAGCCTCTTGGCTGTCCTGTTGGCTTCCCTGGTGCTGGTCGCCCCGGCTGCGGCAGTCGACAGCTGGCCGCTGAGCGATGAAGCCGGACACCGCTTCCAGGCCTCAGTCTTCGAGCAACCCTTTCCCGAGTACAACAGCGGCTGGCGCCTGCGCCTCAACGCACTCGGGGCCGGCATCGAGCTGAACCACGCCGACGCTCTGCAGGTCAGCGACACCATGGGTCAGCGCTGGACCCTGGTGAACAGGAGCGAGGAAATCGTGCCTCCAGATGGCACGCCCATTCCCGCCGGATCGGCCCAGTTCGACCTCGACGCTCTGACCCCCCGTCCCAGCGATGCTCTGCCCCTGCGCCTCACGCTGACCAGCAGCGCCGGACCGCTGCGCATTGATCTCACCCCCGAGCAAACCCTGACCCTGCACAATCTGGCCTGAACCGAACTCTCCGGGGAATCGCCCCAGGCACGTTGAGCGGCTTGATCGGCGGCCCTGTTCGTGCCGCGGATCGACCAGATCGAAGGTTTGCTCAAGGATTCAGCCCAGGGAGGTGAGGTCGATGCGCTTGCGCACCCCATCGGGCAGGTTGCGGGAGATGGGGCAGAGCTTCATGCGCTCCTGCATGTAGGCGATGGCGTCAGCATCGGCGAGGCTCCGTTCCTGCTCGGAGGCGGCGGCATCCAGGCGGATGCGGAAGTCACCCTCCACGCTGGCCACGATCCAGTCGCTGCTGGTGGTGACGACGAAATCTGCCTCCACCTGCTGCAGCGGAATGGTTTTCTCCCTGGCATTGGCCACCAGATAGAAGTGCTGGCAGAGCAGCAGCGAGATCAGGTAGATCCGGAACCCCGGCATCGAGAGGCTGAGCTGCTGGGGTTCCCAGGCGCCGGAATCGGTGAGGAACTCCACCACTAGGCCAGCGGTGGCGCGATCCGGAGCTGTGTGGCTGCTGCGCAGCCTGAACTGGAAGTTGCGTTCACTCATGGTGCGCTTGAAACGGCTGAGGACGAGGAGACGGGAGCAGGAGACCAGGACGGAGACGGCACGCTCTGACGGCTGGCAGCAGCTCTGGAAACGGCGGGCGGGTGGTCGTGGCGTCGCCAGGCCTCGAATCCGGTGAGCAACGCCGAGCCGATCAACAGGGCCGAGAAACCTTGGCGCAGCCGCACCTCCGGCAAGTGAGGCGCGAGCCGCTGGCCGACCACCGCCCCCAGGAAGCCACCACCCACCAGAGGAAACAGGAGCGGCAGCTGGGCCGTGGGCCAGTGGCCCAGGGCGGCAAGGGCCACCAGGGAATTTGTGGTGATCAGCAGCAGGCTCGTGCCGCTGGCGAGCGGCATTGGCAGGCCCGCCAGAAGAACGAGGGCTGGCACGATCGCAAAACCGCCGCCCACCCCGGCAATGCCGGTGAGCAGGCCGACCAGCACGCCCTGGCTGGCCAGCGCCACGGGGGAGCCTGCTTGTCGTCCGTCCTTGGGGGGATGCTCAAGTGCACCCCGGCGATTGAGCAGCCAGGACGCAAGCAAAGCCGCTGCCGTGAAGATTCCCAGCTGCATCGCCTCCGGGATCAGACCGGCTTTCACCAGGGAGCCGCCGATCCAGCTGCCGGCGAGGGCCGGCAGCCCCAGCACCAGGGCGGGGCGGAGCGCGACCTGGCGGCGGCGGATGTAGGGACCCACATTGCCGAGGGCCAACAGGCTGACCACCAGCAGCGAGAGCGGAACCGCGGCCTTGGTGGGCAGGGCCGCACCGCTCACCAGCAGGGGCAGCAGCAAGATCGAACCGCCTGCCCCGAGCACGGCGAGCAGAAATCCGATCAAGGCGCCGCCCGCCAGGAGCAGCGCCGTGGTTGCCGTGATCATGTCCGTTGTGATCCCATCGCCACCCTGTTCCAGGGCATCGCGGCCAGCAGGCGAGCCATGCCGCAGAAGCCGCTGATCCCCGCGAAGGTGAGGCCAGCCCCCACGAAGCCACTCAGCCAGATCCAGCCCGGGGCGACCGTCTGGCTCAGGATCACCCCCAGCAGCACCAGGCTGCCTGCCGCGATCTGCACCTGGCGCATCAGGGGAAGGGGTGCCCCCTTGAGCTTGCGCACGTCAAAACCGGCCTGCTGCCAGGCGGGCACGCCGCCCAGCAGGTCGGCCACCGGGTGGGGGTGGCCCTGCCGGAGGAGTTGGTTCAAGGCCTTGGCACTGCGATTACCGCTCTGGCAGACCAGCACCAGTGGCCCGCGGGGTAGATCGGCCTGGGTGATGCGCGATAGCGGAATGTTGAGGCTGCCGCTGATGTGGCCGGAGGCGTACTCCATCGGTTCGCGCACATCAATCACGGTGACGCCTTGGGCCGCCAGTTGGTCGGCCAGGTCATGGGCGCTGATGCGGGTGGCGCCTGGTGTCGCGGAGGTGGTTGTCATGGTTGGGGGAGTGAAGATCTGAGGAAGGGGTGGCACGGGCTAGACGATCGGAACTGGAAGCCTCAGGCCTGGTTGGCACCATCGAGTGGGTAGCCCTCAGCAGCCCAGCGGCTCAGGCCGCCGCGGAGGTTGGCGACCTGCTGGCGGCCAGCCTTGAGCAGCTGCTGGGTGGCAAGGGCTGAACGGCTGCCCGAATGGCAGACCACCACCAGGGGGCGACCTGTGGGGATCTCGCTGGAGCGGCTCTCGAGCTCCGGCAGGGGGATCAACAGGCTGCCGGCCATCCGGCCATCGGGTCCATTGAATTCCTCGGCGGAGCGCACGTCGAGCACGGTGAGATCGCTCTGATGGGCGACCACCCAGGCCGGGGTGAGTTCAGGTAGGCCGGCATAGCTGCGGGCGAGGGGCGCCCAGGCGGGCGCGGCGGCGGCCTCGCGGGGCTTGCCGGAGCGCATGTTGCCTGGCAAGGCCTCGGCGATCTTGTGGGGATGGGGGAGCTTCATGTTCTCCATGTGGCCCACGAAATCCCGCTCGCTGGCGTCGCCGCCGAGGCGGGCATTGAAGGCCCTCTCTTCCGCCACGGAGGTGACGCCCCGTCCGGTGTAGTCGTGGCCCGGATAGAGCAGGCAGCGCTCGGGCAGGGAGAGGATCTGCCCGGTGATCGAGTTCCAGAGGGTGTGGGCATTGCCCTGCTGGAAGTCACAGCGGCCGCACCCGCGAACCAGCAGGGCATCGCCCGTGAAGGCCATGCAGTGGTCGTCGAGCACGAAGGTGATGCAGCCGTCGGTGTGGCCCGGGGTGGCGCGGACTTCGACAAAACGAGCGCCAAAATTGATGCGATCCCCATGGGCCAGGGGAAGGGTGACGTTCTCGGCGCGGGCGGCAGCGGCCAGGCCGATGGCACAGCCCGTGGCCTCGTGCATCAGCCAACTCCCCGTCACGTGGTCGGCATGGGCGTGAGTGTCGATCGAGGCCACCAAATCGATGCCCAGCTCCCGGATCAGGGAGAGGTCGCGGCCGTGCTGCTCGAAGACCGAATCGATGATCACCCCCTTGCGGCTCGGCACATCGGCCAGTAGGTAGGTGAAGGTGCCGGCGTCGGCATCGAACAGCTGGCGGAAGAGCAGGGAGCCACCACCGGCGGCGGCCGAGAGGGACAAGGCGGGAGCGGGAGCGACGGCCATGGGTGATCGATCACTTACTGTTATGAGCATAGCCGCATTATGCGCGTTAAGGCCATGTGTGTTGTCCGGGCCGCTGGTCGCCAACGGCCCACGCCCTTAACGCGTGCTGCATAATGCGTTTATCGACATAAGCCCGTTCATGCGCCGGACCCTGCCCCAGTCCCTGCCAAGTCCCCAGCTGCTCGATGAACTCAGCAGCTTCTTCCGCCTGCTGAGCGAGTCGGCCCGACTTCAGTTGCTCTGCCAGCTCAAGCACGGCGGGCCCATGGATGTGGCCTCCCTGATCGAGGCCACCGGCTTCAGCCAGTCCCACATCAGCCGCCAATTGGGTCAGCTGCAGCGCGCCGGCCTGGTGAGCTGTGAGCGGGATAGCGCGCGTCTGATCTATGCGGTGGCCGATCCCCTGGTGGAGGACCTCTGCAACCTGGTGCAACGTCGGCTCAAGCAGCGGTTGGAGCAGCAGCTCAGCCAACTGCAGGCGGTGTGATCACGGCTGCTTGAAAGCCAGCCCCAACGCACGCACCAGCGGCTTGAACGTCTTGAGGAAGCGACTGTCGTTGAGGTCGCCTGCGATCAGCACTGCATCGACGGGGCCTGCTCCCGGGTCCGGTCGGCGATCCGCGCGATCGCCGCTTCCTGCTCCTCCAGCAGCGAGGCCCCGTGGAAACGGCGGCCCAGGTGCCAGTCGGAGGTGTGCAGCAGGCGCATCGGAACAAGGTACCGAGGCCTGCGGTGCACCCATTCGGTCGTCAGTTCATGCAGGCGTCCGTCAGCGAGTGGAGGGTCTGGACCTGGCCAGGGGAGAGGGCAAAGCTCAGATCTCCGGCGGAACTCGGCACCGTGATCTTCAGGGGCAGGCCATCGGCAGGGGTCGGATCGAGGCAGCCGGCGTCGAACTGGGAGGACGTGGCCGGGATCGCGCCACCGGCAGAGGCCGTGAGC
>JBBQIH010000053.1:0-10835 GCA_038324725.1 Cyanobacteriota bacterium
GATCAACAGCGGCGCCCACGACACCTTGGCGGCATAGGGGCTGAAGATCGTGATGGATGTTCCGAGCAAGATCTCGCAGATACGCAAACTCAGGAACACACGCTTGTTGGTTTTGCTGGCACGGCTGAGCCAGGTCAACTGACCATCGACCCTGCTGGACATGTAGTCGTCCCGATCCAGTGCAGGCATGGACGGTGCTTTTCGATCTGGCCCAGCTTAAGCAGACGTCTTGAGCCTCAACCACCTGGCGGGAGCAGCCGATGGAGGAGCAGATCCACTCCCGCGAGGCGTGGCTTGAGAGACTCCAGCCACTGCACCGGAGGGCAGCCAGGCTGGGCCTGGAGGACCTGCTCTGCCGCTGCTCGGTCGGTCTGGCCATCGGTCAGCAGCACCACGCCACGAAGATGGCTCGCCTGGCTGATACGACCCAGTTCGTAGAGGCAACCCTTGTTGTGTGACTGGAATCCCCGTAGATCCATGAGCACGGAGGTCGAGCGCTGCAACAAGGCATCAAGCGTCTGCTTCCAACTGCTGGCATAGCAACAGAAATCCGTCACCCTGTAACGGCCATCATGATCGGGACTGGCGTCGATCGACGCCAGCTGCCTGTGCAGGTCCTCGGCACCCTGGATGTAGCGATCGCCCAGGCGCCCCTCCAGGAAGGACACCAGTTCATCGGGCTCAATCGTGCGGGAGGCCAGATCCGCCGCCGAGATCAGCAGCACCGGTCCGATCACCCGCCAGCGCTGCACCACATGGTCGAACAGCCACCCCACCGGACCTGATCGGCGGAACACCCGCAGCACCAGCAGGGTGGGCGGATCCGCCGCCGCCGCAGGGGACAGCCGCGAGAAACGGGCAAAGAACAGCGGAATCCACAGCCAGGCCAGCAGGGGCAGCAGGGGCAGCAGGGGGCGCAGAACCAATGGATCTCCACTGCTGGCCTGCGCATTCCAACCCGGGATCACCTGCAACAGCAGGATCAGGAACCAACTGGCTCCGAAGAGATAGGAGAGATCCGAAAACGCCTTGGCCCGATACAGGCGCCCCAGTGCGACCGTGAGGGCATGGGCCGGCAACAGAGCGATGGCAACGGGCAGCAGCGTGAACAGCAGGAAAGTTCCCCCGTCCCCGACCAACGACAACAGAACGCCGAGCACCCCCCCTGGGCCGCTGGCCACCAGCCACTTCAGAACCTCAAGGCCGAGAACTGCCAGAAAAACCAGCAGGACAATGGGAGGGAACAGGTAAGGAGCGATGGCCCGGAGCCGCGGGATTCCGAACAGGAGGCCCAGCACGATCAATGGGCCAAGCAGCTGAGGCATGACCAGGCCAACTTGATCCGGGCCGAAAGCGACTGAGGCCAGTCCGACAAGCACCAGCAACGCCAGTCCCCATCCGCCCAGTGCCAGGATCAGCCTGGGAAGGGGCCAGCGAAGGATCTGGGCCTGCAGCACCAGCCCCGGCGTAGCCATTACCAGGGTGGTGATCAGCAGTCGCAAAGGGGAGAGGCTCCCGAAGTACACCAGGAGGTAAAGAGACGCTGAGGTGGCACCGATCAGCAGGCTCAGTGCCGCCAAAGCCAGCACGAGACGCCGCTCCCGCCCCTGCAACGGCTGGTGGGCCAGGCGCCCGGGGGGCAGCGGAGTGTCCCCGGAATCGTCAGCGCTGGACTCGCTGGGCGGCGGCGCCAGCCGCATCAGGCGACGCACACCGGCGCGATAACGCCAGCCGACAGCAAAGGACAGCACCAGGGTGATCGGCAGCGCCAATAGAAAGGCGAACGTGATCAGGGTGGGCAGAGGGGTGTGCACCGGAGAAGCGAAGACTTCATCAAGCCGGATCTATTCATTCCAGACTCACCTCGCCGGAATCGTCATGAAAAGCCAGGTCAACATCGTGGCCATCAAGGCTCTGCCAGAGTCGCCGCAGTCCAGGGGAGCAGCGCGACTCAGGCCACCAGTGCCAATGTGGCCCCATGGACAGCAAGCCAGCCCCCAACTGGTGGGCCCGCAACTGGAAATGGCTGGTGCCGGCCGGCTGCCTCACCGGGGTGGCCGGGGTGGCGGGCTTCGTCGCCCTGATCGTCGGCCTGGTGTTCGGGCTGATCAAGTCGTCCACGCCGTACCAGCAGGCCCTGGCCAGGGCCCAGAAGGATCCCGTGGTGATCAGCCGCCTGGGCACGCCGATCAGCGGCGGCTTGCTGGTGTCCGGCAGCGTCAATCTCTCCGGTGGCACCGGCCAGGCCAACCTGGCCATTCCCCTGCAGGGCTCCAGGGGCAGCGGCACGCTTTATGTCCAGGCCCGCCAGAGCGCCAGCACCTGGACCTACTCCACCCTGACGGTCCAGCCCAACGGCGCCGGTGGACCCATCAGCCTGCTGCGGCCCTCGCTCTGAACGGCTCTCAGCCCGGAGCCACGGGGGCGGCGTAGAGGGCTTGCAGCCCCGACTCGCTGGCTGGGGCCACGCCCCGTTCGGTGATCAGCGCCGTCACCAGCCGGGCGGGGGTGACATCGAAGGCCGGGTTGAAGCCCTCGCTGCCATTGGGCACCAGCTGCACGCTGGTGGGCTCCCCCCCGTCCGGCTTACCGGCGATGTGGGTCACCTCCAGGGGGGAGCGGGCCTCGATCGGGATGTCGTTCACCCCGTCGGCGATCGACCAGTCGATGGTGGAGGCGGGCAGGGCCACGTAGAACGGCACACCGTTGTCGTGGGCGGCCAGGGCCTTGAGGTAGGTGCCGATCTTGTTGCAGACATCGCCGCAGCGGGTGGTGCGGTCGGTGCCGACGATCACCGCATCCACCTGGCCGTGCTGCATCAGGTGCCCGCCGGCGTTGTCGACGATCACGGTGTGGGGCACCCCTTCTCGGCCCAGCTCGAAGGCCGTCAGGCTGGCCCCCTGGTTGCGGGGGCGGGTCTCATCGACCCAGACGTGGATCGGCAGGCCAGAGCGGTGCGCCTTGTAGATCGGCGCCAGGGCCGTACCCCAGTCGACCGTGGCCAGCCAGCCGGCGTTGCAGTGGGTGAGCACGTTCAGGGGTTGCCCCTGGCGCTCCAGGGGGCGCTGGGCGGCGATCTCCTGGAGGAGGCGCAGACCGTGGTTGCCGATGGCCTCGCCCATGGCCACGTCCTCCTCCGCGATGGCGGCCGCCTCGGCCTTCGCCGCCTCGGCGCGCAGCTCCGGTGCCAGGGGCTGAACCCGCGCCCGCACCCGCTCCAGGGCCCAGCGCAGGTTGATGGCGGTGGGGCGGGTGGCATCGAGGCGATCGAAGGCCGCGGCCAGGGAGGCGTCGGAGGGATCGGCCTGCAGGGCCAGCATCAGCCCGTAGGCCCCGGTGACGCCGATCAGGGGCGCCCCCCGCACCACCATGGTGACGATCGCCTCGGCCGCCTCCTCGACACTGGTGAGCGAGCAGGTGACGAAGCGGTGGGGCAGCAGGGTCTGGTCGATCACCCCGACCGAGCGGCCGCCCTCCTCCAGCCAGATGGTGCGCCAGGGCTTGCCGTCGATGTTCATGGGAAGCGGGAGTGGGCAGCAGCGATGATTTTCCGCCATCGCCGTTCCCGGCGCCATCCAGCTGTCCCCCTGCAGCGTGCTGGCGCAACAGGTCGATGATGAGGGCACGGAATCGGGCAGGCTCAACATGCCCCCCCAGGGCAGCCTGCCGCCTAGCAGGCCCGGCTACCCGGCCGGTGACGCCGCTGACGCCCGCATCAGCCGCTGCAGCTGACCACTCTCCAGCTCCAGCACCCGGCGGGCGAAGTCTGGATCCCGCTCCAGAACCGCGTCGAAGGAATCCACCGGCACGGCCAGAACCCTGGTGCCATCGGCCTCGGCCACGATCGTGCTCTCCGAGGCGCTGTGGGTGAGAACTTGAAGTTCGTCGAGCACCCGGCCGGGCTGAAGATCCTGCACCCAGGTGCGCTCGCCATCCCGGTGCCGGACCCGGGCGATGCCCTCGATCAGCAGCAGCAGCTCGCGGCAGGTGTCGCCCGCTTCGGTGATCAGCTCCCCTTTGGCGAAGGCGCGCACATCGGCCTGAGCCGCCAGGGCATCGAGGGTGTCGGCATCGCTGCGGCGGAAGAAATCGCTGGTCGCCAGGAACACCCACTTCTCCAGCTCCGGGAAGCCCCGCAACTCCGGGGGGCCAGCGAGTTGCTCCACCGTCCGCGCGGTCTGGAGCAGCAGCGGTGCGGCGCCCGGTACGCCCACCTCGGCCGCCAAGGCCCGGCCCAGGGAGGTGTCGAGGCAGGCCGTCAGGAACAGAGCCGCAGCCGCCAGGGTGGGGCTGGGGTCGGCGGCCAGGGTGGCCAGGAAGCCGAGGGTTTCGTCGACTGGCACCTCGAGGGAACAGGAGGGGGCTTCGCCGCCGGGATGGGCGAGGGTGCGGGCAACGGCCGCAGGCAGGCGGCGCTCCCAGCCCTCGCGGCGCAACAGTTCGGGGAGCTCCAGCGGTGCGATGGCCTGGAGACGCAGCACCAGGGCCGGCACCGACGGATCGTCCTGGAGGGTGGCCAGGCCATCGAGGATCGCCCGCAGTGTCAGTTCCTTGCGTAGCTGCAGCCGGTCGTCGAGCAGCGCCAGTGCGGCTGATTGATGGCGCAGGGCACTCTGGTGCAGGGCCCGGTAGCCCTCGGTGAGGGCCGGCAGCCGCTCCAGCAGCCGCTCCAGCTTGTGGATCGCCGCGGCGGCTGGGGAGAGGTCGTCCAGCACCCGCTCCTCTTCGATGGAGGAGATGCCGTACTCCCTCCGCAGGGCCTGCAGCGCCTCGCCATCGGCCCCAGGCGCACCAGAGCCGGGGCCGTCACCGAGGCGCTGCACGAGCATCAGCCGCTCCAGCGACTTGCGATAGCCGCTGAGGCGGATCTGGTCCTCGAGGCTGCGGCGACTGTCGGGATCGAGCAGGACCGGATCCTCCACACCGAGCTCTTCGAGCAGGGTGCGGTGCTCGCTGTCGCTGATGCCGAGGGAGAGGCGCATCTGCTTGAGCACCTCCAGACTGCTGGCCGCATTGACAAAGCCCTCCTCGAGCGCCTCCCGCACCACCCCCTTGTAGGCCTCAAGCCGCTTCTGACCAGTGAAGCCCGGCAGCACCTTGGCGAGGACGTAGACCTCTTCAGTGCCGAGATCGGCGAGGGAGCGGCCGTCAAGGAAGCGGCCCACGTCCAGATCCAGGCGGGTGAGCTGCTTGCGAAAGCGTTCGGCCAGGTTCTCGCGGCCGTAGAGATCCGGTGAGCGACTCCAGGCCCGGTAGAGCCAGAGGGTGCTCACCGCCACCAGGACCACGTCGTAGAGGTACTGAAGCCACGGCGGCAGGAGCTGGATCAGGGGACGGCCGGAGAACAGGAAGAAGAAGTTGAACACCAGGTAGGTGGCCACCAGGAACACCCGGTGGCGAAGGCGGTTCCGATCGGGCTCGGCGCCGGCACGTCGCACACGGCTCCGAAGCGCCGACTCGATCGCCCGGCCGCCCAGCACCCCCAGCCAGGTGCACAGGCCCAGGAACAGCGGCACCGCCACCAGCCGGGGCACATCGATCGCCTGGCCGAACAGGAAGAACCCCGGCCGCAGCAGCTGGGCGAGTTGGTCGTCCTGGCGCAGCCAGAGGCCGGAAAAGTAGTAGTCCCAGTTGCCGGCGTAGAGGTAGTAATAAAGGAAGTAACCGAGCACCAGGCCCACGTAGCCGTAGCGCTCGAAGGCGAAGGAGGGGGTGGGCAAGCGGGCCCAGTAGGTGCGCTCGGCGTCGATGTCGATGCAGGGCTGCTGGCAGGCCACACAGGCACTCTGCTCGCCGCCATCGGGCTGGACGGTGCGGCACATCGACTGGGTGATCGGCGAGCTGGCCATGTGGGCCTTGCTGCCCAGCAGACCGGTGGGGGTGGAGTAAATGCTCTGCACCGGCGCCATCGGGCAGAAATACTGGCACCAACTTTTGCCGCCGTACAACCAGCCCACAGCGATGGCGCAGACGATCGTGAAGACGAGCCAGGCGAAGAGCACCAGCCGGTCGGCATTGAAGAAGAGGATGCGGCCGCACAAGCCCGCGAACAGCCAGCCGAACTGAAGGCGGGAGTAGTGCTGGCCCAACCAGGAATCGCCGGGCACCTTGGCCAGCTGCAGCCGCTTCTCGCCCGTTTTGGGGTTCACCTTGGCGATCTGGCGCTGCAGCCCCAGGGCGCGGGGGATCTGGGAGAGGAAGGAGAGCGGGCAGATCCGCCGCCACAGCTCATGGCCGAAGACCAGCAGGATGAAGATCGCCGAGGGCACCACCAGGCCCCAGAACAGGGTGGTGCCCAGGGGATAGGGAGTGTCCGTCAGGCAAGCGTTCTGCACCGGCACGCAGCCCTGGGGGAGGCGCAGGGGGCTCCAGGGGTGCCCTGGTTCGGTGAAGCGCGGGGTGAACGGGTCGTGGAGCAGCGAGGCGATGATCAGCAGCCAGCCAGTGGTGAGACCCCAGCGCACCAGATGCAACCGCCGTTCCGTCACTGATGGCCCTCGCCACTGCGCACTGTTGGCGCTGACCTTAGCGGTGGCCTCCCCAGGCTGACGGGGTGATGGATCCCAGGGTCCCTCAGACTCCCCCCATGACCTTCTTCTCCCGCCACTGGAGCACTTACCACCGGGTGCTGGCGAACGACCTGATGGAACACCGGGCCCTCACGGCGGCCCTGGCCCTGGCGATCGACAGCTGGCTGGCCCAGCGGCCTGCGGGCGCTCCGCCCCCCCATCTGGTGGATCTGGGCTGCGGCGATCTGGCCCTGCTGCCGCCGCTGCTGCGTCGCCTGCCGCTGGCCTCCTACACAGGCCTGGATCTCAACGCGGCGGTGCTGCCCCTGGCCGCCGAGGCCCTTGGCCCCGTGCCCTACCCCTGCCGGTTTCTGGAGGGTGATCTGCTGGCCTGGGCCGAGGCAGTCCCCGGCACCGACCCGGCCGAGCCGGAGCCATCGGTGGATCT
Organism: Cyanobacteriota bacterium; assembly: GCA_038324725.1. GTDB lineage: Bacteria > Cyanobacteriota > Cyanobacteriia > PCC-6307 > Cyanobiaceae > Cyanobium. The sequence continues at coordinate 6,958 of JBBQIH010000053.1, forward strand.
GCTGCTCAGCTGCTTCGCCGTGCACCACCTGCAGGAGCCGGAGAAACGGCGCTTCCTAGCGGGCTGCCGCCGCCGCGTCGCCCCGGGCGGCGTGCTGCTCTGGGCCGACGTGTTCCGCCCCGCCGGCGAACACCGCGACGCCTACGTGGATCGGTACAGCGCCCGCGTGCACGGCTGGAGCCCCCTGGAGTCGGAGCGGCAGCAGGAGGTGATCGCCCACCTCAGCCAGTGGGACCACCCGGCCGAGCGCGAAACGATCGAGCTCGCGGCGGCGACAGCCGGCTGGGCCTGGGAGTGGGCCTGGCAGGGCAGGCACGAGGCGGAGGCCCTGGCTGTGCACTGGCCGGCCTGAGCACAGCCCCGGGGTTGGCGGCGCACACCAGGGTGAACGGCTGCGGGGTGAACCGCAACTCCAGTGGCAGCAGGAGGGGCGCGATGCCGGGAGCCTGCGCCTCAGCGTCAGGAGAGGCCTTCCTGTTCTGCCTGCAGCAGCGACCCCTGATGATCCCGGGGTTCCAGCTGTGGCGCCACAGCCGTCTCCTCAGAGCGCTCCTCCGCCTCACCAGCCTTCACCTCCAGGGCCTGCTCGATCACCCGGTCGGTGAGGGCGTCGAAGTAGGCCGAGAGGGTTTGCTGCAGCTCCAGGAATTCCGGCCACAGGGTCTCGTTCACGAAGGTGCGGCTCAGGTGCGCCATCACCGTGGTGCGCCGCTGGCCCCGATAGCGGTATGGCGTAAGGCCATACCGCCGCAGCAGGGCAACGAACAGGTGCCGCGACCACTGGTCGGCGAGGGAGAAGCGGAACTCCACCGGCGGCTCCTCAGCCGCCAGTTGCTGCAGGCGGGCCTGGATGCGCTCGCGGGCCCGTTCGGCCGCCACTCTTTCGCCATCAGTGCCGGGCCGGGAGAAGAGGGCCTCAATCCTTTGCAACTTCGCCACCAGCTGCTCCTCCGGGCCGGCCGGGGGCGTGCGGAGGGTGCGGGGCTGGGACGGATCACCAGCGCTGGCGCCGCCGGGAGTGGATCGCGCGCGGCGGGCGATGGGCTCGACTCCCTGACGCAGGACTGCCACCGTAGGAGTCTTGCCGGTTACGGGAACCGATGCCGCACTTCCACCGGCTCAGCGCCACCGAGGAACGGGTACTGCGCCAACAAGCGGCCCGGTGGCAGGCCCAGGCCCGGACATCGGCCCGTTCCAAGGTGCAGGCGAGGCTCCCCCGCGGTCAAAGGGAGGTGTTTCAACTCAGGATCGTGCTGGAAGGGAGCAAACCGCCGATCTGGCGCCGGGTGCTGGTGCCAGCCGAACTGAAGCTCCCCGACCTGCATGGCGTGATCCAGCTGGCGATGGGCTGGCAGGACGCGCACCTCTATCACTTCATGGTGGGCACACGCCAGGAGGGACTGCGCGGCTACGGCGATCCCTACCTGCTGGACATCGACCTCTGGCAGCTCGGCGAGGGGCACTTCATCGACGACGAAAGGGTCCGCCTCGATCACCTGCTGGTGAACGAGAAGGACTGGATCCGCTACGAGTACGACTTCGGCGACGGCTGGATCCATCGTCTGACCCTCGAGAAGGTTCTGGTGCAGCCGCTGCGGGAGGCACATCTGCCACGCTGAGTCGCCGGCCGCCGTGCCTGTCCGCCGGAAGACGTGGGCGGCCTCCCCGGCTACCAGGAAGCGCTGGCCGTGCTGGCCGATCCCTCCCACCCGGAACATGCAGACCTCAAGGAGTGGATCGGCGAGGAGTTCGACAGCCAACGGTTCGATCGCGACGCGGTGAATGCCGATCTATTGGAGGCCTTCGGGCCGCAACCCCAGGCGCCAAGGTCGCAAGGTGTGCAGGATTAACGCTCAGTTTCCGAGCCGCGCCCGGATGTCGCGGAGCCGGGTCACGCTGTTCACCAACGCCGGGGCGCTGTCGAGGCCCTGCAGATAATCGAACACATAGGCGAGCACGGCGTAGATCGCGCCGGCGCTGAACAGCGGCGAGCGGGTGAAATCGATCAGCAAGACAACGAGGGCGACGATCGTGGCAAGCTCCGTCACGGTCCAGGTCCACGACTCGCTGTCGGACAGTTGCACATGCCAGCGACGCACCCGGCCGAAATGGCGGCTCAGGCGCAGGGGCCGGGCCGCCTCGATGTCGGCAATCTCGTGCTCGATCTGGTCGTTGAGGCCGCGGTGAAGATGGCGAGCGCGCCGCCAGTACCAGGCGTTGACGAGCCCCATCGGCAGCAATACCGCCATGGCGATGAATCCTGCCTCGAGGTCGTAGGTGAACAGCATCACCAGCGACCCGATCACCGTCACCACCTGGGAGAACATCGCCGGCACATCGGCCTCGAAGAAACCCACCATGTCGCGCATCATCTCGACCCGCGCCGACACGATGCTGGTGCCATGGCCGCGGCGCTGTTGCTCGGCGACGGTGAGCACGGCGAGCCGGGCATACAGGCCCATGAAGACTCTGGTGTCAAAACGCTGCCGCGCAAAGGCCATGACGAGGTGCACAAGCCACACGGCGATCAGGGCCGAAAGGCCCCGGTAGCTGTTCTTCAGCAGCCCGTCGACCGCCCATCCGGTGAGGGCCGGATAGGCGAGCATGCAGAGGTTCTCCAGCAGGGTCAGGGTGTAAGTGCCGGCGATCGACAGCCGCTCACCACGGGAGAGGGTTGAAAGGATCGGCTGCGTCATCAGGTGGCGTGCTCCTCAGCAGGCTGGCGGCGGCGGCCCGTTCTTGGTGTGCCGATGCAGGAAAGGGCAACGCTGCCTGAGGGCGCGGGGCGTAAAGCCGCCATCCCCAGCCGCGGGCCGCAGAGCCATGTGCCGATCAGCGTCGAAGGAATGGAGTGGAGGGAGTCTTTGGCTCGGGCAAGAGAAAGTATTCTCTGAAGCTGATCATGGCGAGGCTCGCCCACGGCGCGGCAAAATCAATCTCCATGAGTTTCCTGGTGATGTGTGCTGAGAAGATCCTGAGCTGCTCCGCCTCTTTTAGTGCTCCTTTTTGCCTGTTTGCGCAGCCTGCTCCAGCTCTATGCCTCGGCAGGGGCGAATCGGACTGTTAGCGACGAAAGGTGGAGCTATTGGCCAGTGACCCGATAGACATGGCCATAACATGCACACGCCCAGCGCAAACGCCAGTTCCGGCGTGAAACCGCCACGGCCGTTTTTTTCAGGAGTCCCAACTTAAGTGCCTCTTCAAGAAGTCGTTACTTTCCAGACGATGTATCTGCAAGATGTAGTCGTAGCTCTCATCATCCAGCGACTGCAAAAACGAGTCACCATCACTGCAGACTATCTTGAGTCGCGGATCCGATCCAAGATGTTTCTCGGAAATCCCCAAGAAAGAATCGTCATTGTCCACTGTAGTCAACGCAGAAGTCATATCCATACCCGCAAGAATCCAAGCAGTCGATAGACCAGCTCCATAGCCAAGCGCCAGAAATTGACCTGAAGGCTTCGAACTTGCAAGAGTTCTCAATAGCGAGCAGGTCAGTGGGTCTGACGCCATAGAGAAGCCCGCCGCCGTAGAGTCATTCCATATGTCCTTTGCAGCCTTGGGCTCGTTCTGACTGTCTCGGTCGTTCACTGAATTCCCTCAATAGCTCCAACGACTGAATTAAATCGCGCCGCGAAGCGGCGACGGCTTGAATGAATTGTTAGGGCTCACCTTAGCTGCACCTTGTTGCCCTTTGGCGAGCCAAGCGAAGCCTCGGCATGATTGCGAAGACGAGAAGCAGGGCGACGTAAGCCGAACCCGAAACCTTGTCTCGGCTTGCGATAAACTCGGTCAAGGGCCGGTCTTGAAGAAGAACTGCCAAGCCCAGTTCCGCTGCAACGGATAGGGCAAGGGCTAGAAAGCCTGCAACCAGTGAG
>JBBQIH010000054.1:0-10608 GCA_038324725.1 Cyanobacteriota bacterium
CGTCGCCCTGGGTTCCGCCCGCCCACGCCGGCCGGAGCCGGCGCCCGCGCCCCCGGTGCACGCAGACCCGACTGGGACGACAGCGCCAAACTCGAGGCTCTGCGCAGTCGCACTCCCCAGAAGCAGCGCCAGAAGGTCCACATCATCGGCGAGAACGATGATGCCCTCACCGCCGAAACCGGTGGCTACGCCGGCGAGCAGGAAGCCCTGGTGCTCCAGGCCAGCCTGGCCCGGCCGGCCAAGCCCCGCACCGCGGGCGGCGCGCAGGCCAAGCCCACGGTGGCGGTGCGCAAGCGCAAGAAAGAAACCACCCGCCAGCGCCAGCGGCGCCGTGCCATGGAGCTGCGGGCCTCCCGCGAAGCCAAGGCCCAGCGTCCCGAGATGCTGATCGTGCCTGAGGGCAACCTCACGGTGCAGGAGCTGGCCGACCGACTCGGGGTGGAGAGCTCCGAGATCATCAAATCCCTGTTCTTCAAAGGGATCATCGCCACCGTCACCCAGACCCTCGACCTGCACACGATCGAGACGGTGTCGGACGAATTCGGTGTGCCCGTCCTCCAGGACGACGTCGAAGCCGCGGCCAAGAAGACCGTGGAGATGATTGAGGCCAGCGACCTGGCCCACCTGATCCGCCGGCCCCCAGTGGTGACCGTGATGGGTCACGTCGACCACGGCAAAACGAGCCTGCTCGATGCCATCCGCAAGACACGGGTGGCGGCGGGCGAAGCCGGCGGCATCACCCAGCACATCGGCGCCTACCAGGTGGATGTGCCCCACGGCGATGAAACCCGCAAGATCACCTTCCTCGACACACCGGGCCACGAAGCGTTCACCGCCATGCGGGCCCGTGGAACCAAGGTCACCGACGTGGCCGTGCTGGTGGTGGCCGCCGATGACGGCGTCCGCCCCCAGACCCTGGAGGCGATCAGCCACGCCCGGGCCGCCGAGGTGCCGATCGTGGTGGCCATCAACAAGATCGACAAGGAAGGGGCCCAGCCCGAGCGGGTCAAACAGGAGCTCTCCGGCCTCGATCTGGTGGCCGAGGACTGGGGCGGCACCACCGTGATGGTCCCCGTCAGCGCCATCAAGGGCGAAAACATCGACAAGCTGCTGGAGATGATCCTGCTGGTCACCGAAGTGGAGGACCTGCAAGCCAACCCAGACCGGATGGCCCGGGGCACCGTGATCGAGGCCCACCTCGACAAGGCCAAGGGTCCGGTGGCCACCCTGCTGATCCAGAACGGCACCCTCAAAGCCGGCGACGTACTGGCGGCGGGGCCGATTCTCGGCAAGGTGCGCGCCATGGTCGACGACACCGGCAAGAGGGTCAAGCAGGCCGGCCCCTCCAGCGCCGTGGAGGCCCTCGGTTTCAGCGAGGTGCCCACCGCCGGCGACGAATTCGAGGTGTACACCGACGAGAAGAGCGCCCGGGCGGTGGTGGGCGACCGGGCCAACGAGGCGCGGGCCACCCGGCTCGCCCAGCAGATGGCCTCCCGGCGGGTGTCCCTGGCCTCGATGTCGGGTCAGGTCAGCGAGGGCGAACTGAAGGAGCTCAACCTCATCCTCAAGGCCGATGTCCAGGGCAGCGTGGAGGCGATCCTCGGATCCCTCGAGCAATTGCCCCAGGAGGAGGTTCAGGTGCGGGTGCTGCTGTCGGCACCTGGCGAGATCACCGAAACGGACGTCGATCTGGCCGCGGCCTCGGGCGCCGTGATCGTGGGCTTCAACACCTCGATGGCCTCCGGTGCCAAGCGTGCCGCCGATGCCACCGGCGTCGACGTGCGCGATTACGACGTCATCTACAAGCTGCTGGAGGACATCCAGATGGCCATGGAGGGCCTGCTGGAACCGGAGCTGGTGGAGGAGAACCTGGGCGAGGCGGAAGTTCGGGCCGTGTTCACCATCGGCAAGAGCGCCGTCGCCGGTTGCTACATCACCAACGGCAAACTGCAGCGCAACTGCCGCATCCGGGTGCACCGTGGCAAGGAGCTCGTCTATGAAGGCGATCTCGATTCTCTGCGTCGCAACAAAGACGACGTCAAGGAGGTGGCCACCGGCTTCGAGTGCGGCATCGGCTGCGACCGGTTCACCGGCTGGCAGGAGAAGGATCGAGTCGAGGCCTTCAAGCTGGTCACCCAGCGCCGGACCCTCAGCACCTGATCCCGTGACGCCCCGCAGCGAGCCCCTGCTCTGGCTCCAGCTGATCTCCTTCGGGGTGTTGCCGCTCGAGGCCCTGCTGTTGCTGCTGGTGCTGGCCGGCAGCGACCCCGGCCCCCTGCCGGGGCTGGAGAGGCTGTTCTGCTGGGCGATCGGCGCCCTGGCGCCGGCGCTGCTGCTGGTGCGGCGCCCGGCCGATGTCTGGTCGTTGCTGCTGTTGCAGACCCCCCTGCGCGGCCGCCGGGAGCTGCAGCGCCGGCTCAGTCGACTTCAAGCCAATCCGGCTCTGGCGCTGGCCACGGCCGGCGGTGCCGCCCTGGGCCTGCCCCTGCTGTGGTGGATCGACCGCCATGCGGCCGTGGCCTCCCCCATGTCCCCCTTCAGCTCCTGTCCGCGTTTGGTGGCCCTGCTGCTGGCGGCCCTGCTGCTGGCGGTGATGCTGTGGCAGTGGCAGCAGCTGGTCCAGTCGTTGTGGCTGCTCAGCCGCAAGGCCGAGACAGTGGCCGGGACTCCGCCGCTCAGCCTGGCGGAGCTGGAGCAGCAACGTCTCTGCCTGGGCCTGCCGCTGTTGCTGCCGGAGCCCCTGCTGCTGCCGGAGGCCAAGAAGCTGCCGGAGCCCTCAGTCGTCGTCCCGGTTGCGGTCGAACCAGAGCAAGGCACCAAAGAGGCTGAGGGCTCCGACCTGGATCAGCAGGTCCCCTGAGGCCACCTCCGAGCCGGCGGCAGCTCGCAGCGCCATGGTCGCCAGACCCAGCCCGGCGGAAGCCACCAGAGCGAACCACAGCGCCCGCCGCAAGCCCCGCCAGGGCGTCCTGGCTTCCGCCAACAGGCGACGACGCAGCTCCGGATCCAGGGAACTCTTCGGGTCGGATCCCATGGAATGGCACGCAGCGGGTGTCGATCCGACGAATGCTAATTTCTTGGCCGATGCCGGTGTAGCTCAGGGGTAGAGCAACTGATTCGTAATCAGTAGGTCGTCGGTTCAAATCCGATCACCGGCTTCTCGGCTCAGCCCACACCGATACCCGAACCGATACCCGCACCGATGCCCGTTCCACTGGGGCGGCGTTGGTGGCGATACTCGGGCCATGGATGAACTCAGGACGCGCCACGAGCGGCTACTGGAGAGCCACCACACGGCTCTGCGTGAGGCCGCCCAACGGCTGCTGGCTGAAGCGACCTGGTCGCTGGCTGCCACGGCCCTATTGCTGGCGTCCGACGACCCGGACCGCAGCCGGGTGGTGGCGGTGGGGGACCTCGGCCGCTGGATCGACCATCTGGGGCCGGACCTGGACAGCTTCGTCAGGCTGCGGCGCCAAGGGATGGGGACCGAAGAGGCTTACGGCCAATGCCGCGAGCTGGAGGGGGACTCCTTTCTGCTCGCCTGGCAGGCCCTGCAGGGGAGACATCCACTGGTGAGTCACGATGATCTCAACCACTTCGCCATGCTGTCCCAGCAGGGATTCTCCAGAACACCCCGAAACCTGCTTGTGGTGGTCAACTGGGGCGACCAGGTGACGGCGTTCCTGGTCTCCTGTGATCGCGTCAAGCGGGAGAAATGATGTTCTCCGGCCTGGGCAGGCACCTTGCAAGGACGTGAGTTCCGACGAGCGACTCGCCGATCATTCGTCGTCTTCGGAGGATCCGGCGGGAATCAGGCGGATCTGCTTGCGGCCCAGCTTGATCTCGAATTCATCGCCGGGCTGCAGATCAAGCATGGCGGTGTAGGCCTTCCCCACCAGAAGATTGCCGTTGCCCTGGACGGTGGCCACGTAGCTGAGCTTGCGACCACCTTTGGACGCACTCTTGCCACCACCTTCACCGAGGCTGACGCCCTTGGCTTCCAGCAGGGCCTCATAAAAAGCCGTGAAATTCAGACGTTCCGCCCCATCCTTCTTGGTGCTGACGTAGCCGCAACCACGCACCAGATCGGATTTCGAGACATCGCCCAACTCCTTGACCTTGGCCAGGAGATCAGATCCGCTGAGCATGGGGAACAAAAAAGACCTTACAAGACGAACTATAAAGGTTTATCGGCTTGTCGTCATTAGGCGAACTGCCGATACTCGCCAGGGTCGGAACTCGCCCCTGGACCATCTGTTCTATTCAAGGCGGGGGCCTAGGGCCTGGGCCCGGCCCCCAGGCAGGGCTGCAATACAGCGCGAAGGGCTACTCCACCTTGACGACGTCGAAACCGTCGCTCCCGAGGCGATTCAGTTCGCCGGCAGCGCGCAGAGCCGCCTCATGGGTGTGGAACAGATAGGCCGTCGCCGGATCGCAGACGTCCCCGAGACCCTGGTCGTCGGGACGGATGGAGACGTAGGAGCCGTCGGAGAGGCGCTGCAGCACATAGCGCTCGGCCTGGGTGCACTCCAGGGGATGGGCTGGATCAATCTCGGGTGCCCAGAAATGCATCACAACCCCTGTGAGTGGCTCCTCTGAGCTACTCCAGAGAACCGACCTCTCGCGAGCAGGCGCCACATGTCGTTGCAACCCGCCGACACCAGGTGATCACGTCTCATTGCCGCCGAAATCGTCGTCGTAGCCCTGGTAAGGCTCGAATTCATTCCAGCCGGGACTCGCGTTCTGGAGCAGTCCGTAGCGGGCGTCGACATCATTCATCAGGGTGTTGCCGGTGGGCACCGTGTCGCAGGTGATTGAGCCATCGGCGCCAGTGACGCAATTCTCGAACTGCACGTTCGCCAGGGCTTGTCCAGCCCCCCCGATCAGAGACAGCAACAATCCACTGACCAGCGAGATGGCTCGAAGTGTTGGGGACAGCGCAGATGCCTGTCGGGGTTGCTGTTTGTTCGCCATCACCGGGGAGCCTCTACTGGGATGATGGCACCGCTTCAACACATGCACCCATGTACACCGACTGGACCGCCGTGATCCTGCTGCTGCTCACGGCGGCGCCCCTGGCGGCGGTGGTGGCCACCACCGCCTTCTTCATCTGGCGGCGGAAGCGGACGCAGCGTTGACGATCCGGAAGAACAGTCCGTCACCGACCATCGCCCGGGAGTGCCCTTGGCCCAGGCAATCCAGACAGGTGCGGTAACGCTGATCGTCAATCCTCAGGAGGCCGCTGCCGCCGCACTGGGGACATCGGCACGGGGCCTGTGGATGGCTCCTCGAATCGGCGGAGGGAACCTGGAAGGACATGGCCGGCTGGCGAGGGGATTGTTCTGATCTCCTCACTGTGGCCGACCAAGACCCCTTGAATCCCGAAACCTTCCTTAAACCTTTTTCCCCTTGTCCCTCTCCGGGTGCAAGCAGGCGGCCAGAACCTCCGGGGACAGGCTGGCCGCCAGCTCACGGGCACTGAGACGGCTGCCCGGCCGCACCAGCCCCAGACTGGCCGCCAGCTGGCCGATCACCGCCGGGGCGTCCATGCCACGGCTGCGCAGACCGGCCAGCCCCTCGGACCCCTCGCGTTTGCTCAGTCGCTCGCCCCTGGCGTCCCGCCAGAGGGGCACATGGGCATAGACCGGCGGCGAAGCACCGAGGGCGGCCATCACCGCCACCTGGGCCCCGGTGGAGGCCCAGAGGTCATCCCCGCGCACGACCTCGCTGATGCCCATCAGCAGTTCGTCGACGGCGGTGGCCAGGTGGTAAGCCACCACGCCATCAGCCCGCCGCACCACAACATCCCCAACGGCGGCGGGGCCATCCTGGCGGCCGCAGGGACCGCTGCGCTCCTCCCAGAGGAGGACACCAGGCTCCAGGCGCAGGCGCCAGCTCGGCAGGCGACCTGACTGGTGCCCCCACAAGGGCGGGCGATCCCGGCAATAGCCCGGGTAGACCGCCAGGGCCCCGTGGGGCGCCGAAACGTCCGCCAGAAGTCGCCGGCTGCAGCGGCAGGGGTAGAGACAGTCGGCCTGGCGCAGGGCCGAGAGGACCGTGGCGTAGAGACCGCGATGGTCGCTCTGACGCAACACCGGACCGTCCCAGTCGAGGCCGAGCCAGCGCAGGTCGTCGAGGATCGCGGCCTCGGCACCCAGCCGGTTACGGGGACCATCGAGATCGTCGATGCGCAGCAACCACTCCCCTCCCCTGAGCCGGGCTTCAAGCCAGCTGAGGAGCGCGGTGCGGAGGTTGCCCCGATGCAGAGGGCCGGTGGGGGAGGGGGCGAAGCGGCTTCTGTACCCCTGATGCCGCCGTCGCAGACCCGCCTCGATCTTGACTTGGAGATGGAGGGGGAGCCGCAGCGCCGGGGTCGAAGCCCCGGCGGCCGCTGCCATGGCCAAACGAACGCTGGAGCGGATCAGCCCTGAACCTTATCCTTGAACAGCTTGCCGGCGGTGAAGGCGGGCACGCGCTTGGCAGGAATCTTGATCTTCTCGCCGGTTTTGGGGTTCAGACCCTGGCGGGCGGAACGCTCCCGGGGCTCAAAGGAACCGAAACCGAGGATGGACACTTTCTTCCCTTCGACCACCGAATCAACGATGGTTTCGATGGCGGCATCCACCACGAGGGAGACGTCGGTCTTGGTGAGCTCCGTGCGGGCAGCCACGATGTTGACGAGATCAGCTTTGTTCATTGTTCTGGGGGAGCCTCCGGATAGGTGGCGATGGAGGGGTTCGGGACGTCGAGTGATGGAGGCGAATCGGAAGTCCCCGACCGCCCGATGCGCTCAGCGCGCCAATCGTATGGGTCTTGCGGCGGTGCCGCAACCAGAAAAGTCCACTCATGACAGCGGTTTGGGGGCCATGGGCCCGCCGGGGGGCTGGAGGGTCAGGGCCTCCAGATCCAGGTCCCATAGCTGGGAGGCGCCCTGCTCCACCAACTTCGCCCCCCTCAGGGCTCCCAGTCCGGCGCCGCTGGCGATCCAGTCGGGGGACCCGGCCGGCAGCCACTGGCGCAGGCGTTCCAGGCTCCGGAGCTGGCGTCCCCAGTGAAACGTGCCCCCTTGGCGCAGGGGGGCCACGCGGCCCGGCGCCAGCGGCACCAGCAGTCGGCCGCAGAACAGCCCGTCCTGGCCCACGCCCGCCAACGGGGAGACGTGCACGACACAGGCCCCAGGGGAGGGTCCGGGGGTCCAGAGCAAGCGCACATCCTGGCCAAGCCGGTACTCATTGGCAAAAGTGTGCAGGGGATCCACACCAGGCAGGAGGTAGGCCTCCTGCTCCTGCACCACAACCGGCCATCCCAGGGCCTGCTGCAGGCGACGGCAGCGGCCATGGCCGCTGCGGCCGGTGAGCAGGATCCAGGCCCGGGCCTCCCCGCTCGCGCTCTGCGGCTGGCGCGGGCGGTCGGCCAGGAACTGCAGGTTGGCCCGGGTGAAGGCGGGGCAGTCGATGAGCAGATCGGCGCTGGACGCCTCGAGCAGCCAGGCACTGCCCCCCTGGCTCTCCCGGCTGGGGGCGAACAGCCACAACCCCGGCCGCACCCGCTGGGGCGGTCGGCCCTCTTCGGACGGCAACAGGGAGGAATTGGCCATGGTCATGGCTCCATTGAACCCCCAGCGGCAGCTTCCGGAGGCCCGACGTACCGTGGGGGCAACCCAGGCCAGTGATTTGTCGGCGACCCGGATCGGACATCCCTGGCCACTGGGGGCCTCCGTCACGCGCCGGGGCGTCAATTTCTCTGTGGTGGCCCCTCAGGCCACGCGCATCGAGCTGCTGATCTTTGCCGATGGTGAGGCCCGGGAGCCCCTGGAGGTGATTGAACTCGACCCCTGCCACCGCTCAGGCGAGCACTGGCATGTGGAGGTGGAGGGCCTGGGCCTGGGCGGCTGTTACGGCTACCGCGTCTTTGGCCCGATCCAGCCCGGCAGCCACGGCTTCAATCCCTCCAAGGTGCTGCTCGACCCCTGCGCCAGGGCGATCACCGGCTGGGACGTCTACCAGCGGGGCGCCGCCATCGGCGCCGTCCCCAACACCTCCGCCTGCCTCAAGGGGGTGGTCACCGAGCGGGACAAGTTTGACTTCGACGCCGCCCCCCGGCCGCGCCATTCCTGGCAGAAGAGCGTCATCTATGAACTGCACGTTGGCGGCTTCACCCGCGGCAACGGCTGCCCGGTGCCGGCGGAACGGCAGGGAACCCTCCTGGGGCTGATCGACACCCTGCCCTACCTCCAGGAGATGGGGGTGACGGCCATCGAGCTGTTGCCGGTGATGGCCTTTGATCCCCAGGACGCCCCCAACGGACGCTTCAACCACTGGGGTTACAGCCCCGTCAGCTGGATGGCTCCCCATCCGACCTACCTGGTCGACAGCGATCCGTTGCAGGGCCGGCAGGAGATGCGCCAACTGGTGACCGCCTGCCATCAGGCCGGCCTGGAGGTGATTCTGGATGTGGTGTACAACCACACCAGCGAAGGCAACCAGGAGGGCCCCACCCTGAGCTGGCGGGGGTTCGGCGACGCCCTCTACTACCACCAGACCGCCAGGGGCGACTACCTCGATGTCAGCGGCTGCGGCAACACGATCGCCGCCAACCGCCCCCTGGTGCGGCGCCTGATCCTGGAGTCCCTGAGGTGCTGGAGCACGGAGCTGGGCATCGATGGCTTCCGTTTCGACCTGGGCATCGCCCTGACCCGAGGCGAGGGGCTGGCGCCCCTTGATGCCCCCCCCCTGTTCGAAGAGATGGAGGCGGATCCTGATCTGAGCGATCTGAAGGTGGTCAGTGAGCCCTGGGACTGCGGCGGCCTCTACCGGCTCGCCGACTTCCCCGCCCGGCGGGTGGCCAGTTGGAACGGCCGCTTCCGCGACGACGTGCGCCGCTTCTGGAAGGGGGACGACCGCAGCACCTGGACCCTGAGTCAGCGGCTGTCCGGCAACCCGGACCTGTTCAACGGTCAGCCATCCCCGGTGGGGGGCACGATCAATTTCCTCACCGCCCACGACGGCTTCACCCTGGCGGATCTGGTGAGCTTCGACCGCAAGCACAACCTGGCCAACGGCGAGAACGACCGCGACGGGGATAACCACAACAACAGCTGGAATCACGGCATCGAGGGTCCCAGCACCGACCCGGCGGTGCAGTCCCTGCGCGACCGGCAGCTGCGCAACCTGCTGGCCTCCCTGCTGCTGGCCCCCGGGGTGCCCATGCTGCTGATGGGGGATGAGGTGCGCCGCAGCCAAGGGGGCAACAACAACACCTGGTGTCAGAACAACCCCCTGGGCTGGATGCACTGGCAGCCGGACGAGGGGGACCTGGCCCTGCGCCGCTTCCTGAGGCGCCTGATCCAACTGCGTCAACGGCTGGCCCCCCTGCTCAACCAGGAGCTGCCCCCCACCCCCAGCGGGCAGGTCAGGGGAGCTGGAAGCCTGCCCCTCTGGCGGGAATGGCACGGGCTCGAACTGGGCAAGCCGGACTGGGCCAGCTGGTCCCACTGCCTGGCCTGGAGCCTCCACGACGTCAATATCGGGCCCTTGATCTGGTGTGGGATGAACGCCTACTACCAGCCGATGCAGTTCGCTCTGCCTCCCCAACCGGCCGGCTGGCGGCGGGTCATCGACACGGCCATCCCCGGCGACCACGACCTGCCGGCGACCCCCGAACCCTGGCTGCCGGCGACCGCGCCCCTGGAGAGCCGCAGCCTGATGCTGCTCGTGGCGACGCCCCTGCTTGAGGAGACGCTCGCGGGCGCGACGCCCAGGGCCAGGGGCTCAGTGGCCAAGGCCGCTGCGGCAAAGAAGAAAGCGGGCGGCGGGAATCGAACCCGCATCATCAGCTTGGAAGGCTGAGGTTTTACCACTAAACTACGCCCGCGACAGTACAGATGCACTGGAGCTGGTTGCCTGAAACCGGCTGCAGCATTATGACCTGCACCGGATCACCGACACCGGAAGATCCCCTCCTGAGCGTCTCCAGGTTTGACACCCCCCCCACCGTCCACCCCGACGCCGACAGCGCCGGACTTGCCGATGGCTGTGGTGGATACGGCGGACCTGCCTGTCGGTGAACGCCGCCGGGTGCTGCTGGCTTACGGCATGGGTGACGCCGGCACGGGGATGGCCGCCTCCCTGATCGGCTTCTATCTGTTCATCTTCTACACCTCAGCGGCCGGTCTGCCGGCCTGGATGGCCGGCCTGGTGCTGATGGTGTCGCGGCTCTGGGATGCCATCAACGACCCGATCGTGGGCTGGCTGAGTGACAAGACCCGCAGCTCCTGGGGCCCCCGGCTGCCCTGGATCCTCGGCAGTGCCGTGCCCCTCGGCTTCGCCATGGCCCTGATGTGGTGGCTGCCGCCGGGGGGGGCCTGGGTCAAATTTGCCCTGTTCGTGGCCATCTCCGTGGTGGCCAACAGCCTTTACACCTGCGTCAACCTTCCCTATTCCGCCCTCGCCGCCGAACTCACCACCAACGTCAACCTGCGCACCCGCCTCAACAGCGCCCGCTTCACCGGCTCGATCATCGCCGGCCTGGTGGGCATCGTGCTGGGGGGTGTGCTGCTGAAGGATCTCCAGAACCCTGACAGCTACCTGCAAGTGGGGATCATCTCGG
>JBBQIH010000055.1:0-10551 GCA_038324725.1 Cyanobacteriota bacterium
GGCTGCGGCGTTGCTCGAGATCGGTGCTGTCGATGACCGTGGCATCGGCCGGTGCAAGGACGGTGAAAGGGGCGGCCATGCCGGGCCGCAGGCTCGGCTCCACCAACCAGGGCCAACTCGAGAGCAGGGCGACCAGGAGGCAAAGCAGCAAGACGAGCAGCGAACCCCCACTCCGCCAGGCCACCAGGGCCTGGCGAGGACGCTCGAGCCGCAGCAGCTGACGCCAGAGTCCCCTGATCCGCCGCAGCCCCAATTTCATCCATTCACGCTAGCCAATGGGCGCGGGACCTCCATCAGGGAGTTGCTGCGTGCATGCTGGGTGTCGGCAGCGCGTTCTCCCATGGCCACCCTTCTCGACGGCCGGCGACTGGCGGCGGAGATTGAACGGCGCCTGAGCGCCGTGGTCAGCGAAGGCCTGGCAGCGGCGGGACGGGCCCCCGGTCTGGCGGTGCTGCGGATGGGGGATGATCCCGCCAGCGGCGTCTATGTCGCCAACAAGGAAAAAGCCTGTGGCCGCGTTGGCATCACTAGCCACGGCGGCCATCTGGCGGCGGACACCCCGGCCGAAGAGGTGCTGGCCCTGATCCGCCGCCTCAATGCCGACCCGACGGTCGACGGCATCCTGCTGCAACTGCCACTGCCGGAAGGCTTGTCTGAGGAACCGCTGCTGGCGGCCATCGACCCGGACAAGGATGCCGATGGTCTGCACACACTCAACATGGGTCGGCTGCTGAAGGGGGAGCGGGGCCCTCGCAGCTGCACGCCGGCCGGAGTGATGGCCCTGCTGCACAGCGCCGATGTGGCAATCTCCGGGGCCCAGGCGGTGGTGGTCGGCCGCAGCATCCTGGTGGGCAAGCCGATGGCCCTGATGCTCCAGGCGGCCGATGCGACCGTCACCGTGGCCCATTCGCACACCCATCACCTGGCCGAGGTGACCCGCCAGGCCGATCTGCTGGTGGTAGCGGCCGGTCGCCCCCGTCTCATCGGCGCCACGCATGTCAAGCCTGGGGCGGTGGTGGTGGATGTGGGCATTCACCGACTGGAGGGGAAGCTCTGCGGCGATGTGGATGTCGAGACGGTCGAGCCCCTGGCGGCCGCCATCACGCCGGTGCCGGGTGGGGTCGGACCGATGACCGTGGCCATGCTGCTGGTCAACACCGTGGTGGCCTGGTGCCATCGCCATGGCCTGGAGCATCCCCTAGGGGACCTGCTCCCCTGATGGGTGGAGACGGCAGGGAGAAGGGAAGGGGTTCCTTCATGAACTGGATGAAGGCGGCCTGGGTCAGGGGCTGGCTCAGCAGATAGCCCTGAATCTCATCACAGCCGAACCGGCGCAGCATGGCCAGCTGGGCCAGGGTTTCCACCCCTTCGGCAATCGTGCGTAACCCCATGGAACGGGCCAGGCTGATGATCGTCAGCACAATCGCCTGGTCGTCTTCGTTAGCAACCAGATCACGAATGAACGATCGGTCGATCTTGAGCCGATGGGCACGGATCCGCTTGAGGTAGCTGAGTGAGGAATAGCCGGTGCCGAAATCATCGATGGCCAGCCGGATGCCTTGGGTGTGGAGACGCTCCATCTGGGCCAGCGCTTTCTCGGGGTTCTCGAGCGTCACCGACTCGGTGAGCTCCAGCACCAGCCGATCCGCCGGAAACCCCTCGGCCCGCATTTGCTCAATCACCTGGCCCGCCAGATCCCCTTGGTCGAACTGGGCAGCGGAGATGTTCACTGAAACACTCAATCGCGGCAGTCCCAATGCCGTCCAGGCATGGGCCTCCTGAAGGGCACGGCCCAGCCCCCACGAGCCGATCGCGGCAATCTGCCCACTGGCTTCAGCCAGGGGAATGAACTCGGCCGGTGCAATCGGCCCGAGATCCCCATGGGTCCAGCGCAGCAGGGCCTCGGCACCGAAAACGCGCTGGCTGCAAAGCTCCAGCTGGGGTTGGTAGACCAGGCTCAATTCGCCGCGCCGGATCGCCTGGTGCAGGGAATTGGTGAGCCGCAGCTCGCGGAAGCTGCGTTCCTGAACGCCGGGCGTGCAGAAATGGGTGGCATTGCGTCCGGCCAGCTTGACCTGATGCAGCGCCTTGTTGGCGTTGCTGATCAGCGCCTCCGGGGTGGAGCCATCGTCCGGGAACTGGGCGATGCCCACCGAGGCGGTCAGGAACAGGGGCTCGGCCCCGAAGCTGATGGGCTGAGCCACCAACTGCCGCAGCCGTTCCGTCAGTGCCAGGGTGGCCGTTGTGTCCGAATCGGGCAGCAGCAGCATGAATTCATCACCGCTGGTGTGGGCCAGGGTGTCGGCGTCCCCCAAGTGGGCTTTGAGGCGCTTGGCCACCTCCAGCAACACCCTGTCGCCCATGGCATGGCCGAGGTTGTCGTTGACGAGCCGGAAGTTGTCGAGGTCAAGGCATAACAGCGCCAGAGGACGATTGGAGCGCTTGGCCAGATCAAGGCCGTTGCGGATCCGATCGTTCAGCAGGGTGCGGTTGGCCAGGCCTGTAAGGGGATCAAAGCAGGCCAGCCGTTCGATCTGAGCCTTGGCAAATTTGCGCTCGGTGATGTCGCGGGTCACGCCGTGGAGCTCCACCCGGCCGGTGCGCCGGTTGCGCACCAACTTGGTGACCGATTCGGCCCAGATCATCGTGCCATCCTTCGCCACCAGCTCGTGCTCATCGATCGAGACCATCTCGCTGTTGCGCAGCCCGGCGCCGAACTCGGCCAGATGGTGGCTGATCTGCCGTTTCAGCTGCTCGGCCACCTCCGCCCGGAGGGCCTTCTCAAAGGGCTCGGCCACCACCTCCTCGGCCGTGAACCCCCGCAACCGCCGCACCGACGGGCTCACGTAGATGTAGCGCAGGCTGCTGGGATCG
Organism: Cyanobacteriota bacterium; assembly: GCA_038324725.1. Classification (GTDB taxonomy): domain Bacteria; phylum Cyanobacteriota; class Cyanobacteriia; order PCC-6307; family Cyanobiaceae; genus Cyanobium. The sequence goes on from JBBQIH010000055.1 coordinate 2,875, forward strand.
AGGGACCAGATCACTTCGTGGGTGGAGGTGGTGATCTCCCGGACTTTCTCCTCGCTGGCTTTGATCGCGTCCTCCAGCACCACGCGGCTGGCCTCGAGGCTGATCCGATCGAGGGCGGCATCAATGTCGGCGACCATGTCGAGCAACAACTGCTGGCAGCTGGCATCGAAGCTGTCGGGGTCTCCGGCGTAGATCGCCAGGCCGCCGATCACGGCGCCGTCGCGGTGCAGGGGCAGGACGGCGGCGGCTCCCCAGCCGTAGAGGCGTGCCTGCTCATGCCAGGGCACCAGCGAAGGATCCGCCATGAAGTCATTGACCCAGTAGGGGCGGTTCTCGCGCAGGGCGATCGCGAAGGGTCCCTGGCCCTTCGGATCCTGGGGGTCGAGGTTGATCGCCAGAGCTTCCAGGTAGGTGCTGTCGTCCCCGAACCAGGCCACTGGGGAGACCTGGAGAGTCTGTGAGTCGACCATCCCAACCCAGGCCAGTCGCATCTCCCCGGACGTGACCGCCAGGCGGCAGATCTCCCCGAGCATCTCCCCGGTGTCCCTGACCTTGGCCACCACGTTGTTGGCGGCACTCAAGGTGGCGTAAAGCCTATTGAGGCGCAGGATTCTGGCCTCGTCACGCTTTTGGTCGGTGATGTCCCGACACAGCATCAGATAGCGGGGGGGCTGCGCCTGAAGCGGCTTGCGACGGGCGATCGAAAGCTCGAACCACTCGCAGCCGCCGTCCCGGGTCACCGCGATCTGCCAGCGCGGCGACCTGCCGTCGGCCGCCGCCTCTGCTGCCGCCAGGGCCTTCTGCATCGTGCCGGCAGCCCCAGGGGGAAGCACATCGGCCAGATGGGTGCGGTCGTCGGTGTTCTCGGGCCGATGAAACAGCCCCCGCTGGGCCGTGTGGATCGCCAGGATCTCGCCGGTCGCCGAGAGCTCGATCAGGGGGTCCGGAATGGACTGGATGATGGCGTGAAGATCCTCCCGGTCCTTGCTCAGCTCCGCGGTCCGCCTGAGCACGACCTGACGGATGCTGAAACTCCAGAGGGCGATCAGGCCTGCTGCCGCCAGGAGGCCTGCCGGCAGAACCAAGGGCCCGCCCACGGAGAAGGCCTGGATCAACAAGGGACCCTGAGCCGGCTCGAAGGGAACGGCAGGGCCCTGGAATGTCTCATGTCGAGAACCCGCTGAGGGCCAATAGACCACCCTAAGCAGGCTTTCGGGATTGATCAGCCATCCGACCCTTAGGCAGCCCAACCGGTCCCAAACTGTTGCGCGGACCCGGCACCTGCCATCATCGGCCTGAGAGAATCCGCGCCTGCACTCTGGACCCCATGGCCTCAGCGGTGAGCACGGCTTTCGACTTCACCGCCTACCTGGAGGCGGCGCGCTGGCGCGTGGAGACCGCCCTGGAGAGCTCCCTGGGCCCGGAGCGCCCGGAGTCACTGCGGGAGGCGATGCGCTATTCGCTGCTCGCTGGCGGCAAACGCCTGAGGCCGATCCTCACCCTGGCGACCTGTGAGCTGGCCGGCGGTGACGCGGAGCTGGCCATGCCGACAGCGGTGGCCATGGAGATGATTCACACCATGTCGCTCATCCATGACGACCTGCCCGCCATGGACAACGACGACCTGCGCCGCGGCCGGCCGACCAACCACAAGGTGTATGGCGAGGCCAAGGCGATCCTGGCGGGTGATGCCCTGCTGACCCGAGCGTTCGAGATGGTGGCGTTGCGCAGCCCGGGGGTGCCGCCCGAACGGCTCCTGCAGGTGGTGGGCGAGCTGGCCCTGGCCTCCGGTGCCCCTGGTCTGGTAGGCGGCCAGGTGGTGGATCTGGAGTGCGAGGCCAGGCAGGTGGATCTCGACACCCTCGAATACATCCATCTGCACAAGACCGGCGCCCTGCTGCGGGCCTGCGTGATCTCCGGCGCCCTGATCGCCGGGGCCTCCGCCGAGCTGGTCGCGGCCCTGCGCACCTACGCCCGCGGCATCGGCCTGGCCTTCCAGATCATTGACGACATCCTCGATGTCACGGCCAGCAGCGACGTGCTGGGCAAGACGGCGGGCAAGGATCTGGCCGCCGACAAGACCACCTATCCCAAGCTGCTGGGCCTGGAGGAATCCCGCCGACGCGCCGATGCCCTCGTGAGCGAGGCCAAGGCGGTGCTCGACCCCTGGAGCGCCCAGGCCGCGCCCTTGCTGGCCCTGGCCGACTACATCACCAGTCGCGACCGATGAGCGAAGCCGTCGGCGCGCTCGAGGCCCTGGGTGAACTCCTGTCCAATGGTGTGCTCGCCTGGGGATTGGTCGCCTGCGGCGTGGCCCAGCTCTCCAAACTTGTGATCGAACTGGTGGTGCATCGCCGTTGGCGGCCGGCTGTGCTGGTCGAGACCGGTGGCATGCCCTCGAGCCATTCCGCCCTGATGACCGGCACCGCGGCGGGCCTGGGCTGGGAACTGGGTTTCGGCGATCCCCTGTTCGCCCTGGCGGCCGTGCTCTGCTTCGTTGTCCTCTATGACGCCAGCGGAGTCCGGCGCGCCGCCGGACTCACGGCCCGGCGGGTGAACGGCCTCCCCGACGGCCTCTGGGACACCCAGGCTGAGGCTGGCGACAGCTGCAGCGATCCCGTGCTCCGACCCCTCAAGGAGAATCTGGGACACACCCGCACCGAGGTGCTGGTCGGCAGCCTGATGGGCCCCCTGGTGGCCCTGCCGGGCCTGGCCCTGCTGGGATCGCCCTGGCAGATTGCCCTTCAGGCCGGTTGGTTGCCGCTGGGGTGAGCGATCTCACCGGCCTCAGCGACGACCAGCAGAACGCCGCCGTTGCCTTCGGCGCCTGGCTGTCGGCCCCCGCCAACGGCCAGCCGTTCGTGCTGGAGGGCTATGCCGGAACCGGCAAGACGTTCCTGTCGATGCGCTTCCTGGCCCAGGCGGAGAGAGCCGGCCTCTGCTGGACCGTGGTCGCCCCCACCCACAAGGCGGTGGGCGTTCTGCGCCATCACCTTGGCCTGGCGGGCCTGCAACCCACCTGGTTCCCCTCCACCATTCACCGGCTGCTGCGGCTCAAGCTGAAGCGGGAAGGGGATCGGGAGCGCTGCGAGGAAACGGCGCAGACCGCCCTGGCGCTCGAAAACCTGGAACTGGTGCTGGTCGACGAGGCCTCGATGGTGGATGGCAGCCTGCTGGACATCACCCTCCGCTGCGCCCAGGCTTACCGCACCCGCCTGGTGTTCGTGGGGGATCCGGCCCAGTTGCCGCCGGTAGGGGAGGAGCAGAGTCCGGTGTTCGCCATGGCCAGGGCGCAGCGGGTGGCCCTGACCCATGTGGTTCGCCATCAGGGCCCGGTGCTGCGACTGGCCGGCGGCCTGCGGGACGGGAACCTGCCCTGCCGCAGGCCCCCCGTGCTGGCCCCGGTCCGTACCAGCTCCGGCCGGGTGTCGCTGCTGGGGCGGGACGACTGGCTGGCGGCCGCCCAGGAGGGTTTGCGCCGCAGCGCCGCCGCCGACGATCCCGACCTGGCCCGGATCCTCTGCTACACCAACCGATCCTTGGAGCGGCTGGTGCCGATCGCCCGCCGCGCCCTGCATGGCGCCATGGCGGACCAGTTGCCCGTGCTCCCCGGTGAGGTGCTCATTACCCGCACGGCCGTGATGGCGCCGGCCTGCCGCGAGGGGGACGCCGCCGCCGAGGAGCCGGACCTGCTGCTGGGCAGTAACCGGGAGCTGGTGGTGCGCGATGTGCGCCCGGACCGCTGTGATCTGGCCGATTTCGGTGTGGAGGCCTGCCTCGGCGCCCCCGTGATCGACACCCTCACCGCCACCGTGGAGGCAGGGGAGGCCCAGCTGAACCTGCGGCTGCTGCCGCCCCTCGGCAGCGGTCCACGAGCCAGCCTGGATGGGGTGATGGAGGGGCTACGGCAGCAGGCCCGTGAGGCGGGCAAAAAAGATGGCAAACCCTTCTGGCGCCGCTACTTCCTGGTGCGCGACGCCTTCGCCTCCCTGGGACCGGCGGCCGTGCTCACCGTCCACCGCAGCCAGGGCAGCACCTTCGGCGAGGTCTTCGTCGACGAGGACGTCTTCTGGCCCCGGGACCTGCTGCTGCGGCAGCGGCTGGTCTATGTGGCCGTGAGCCGGGCCAGCCAGGCAGTGACCCTGATGGCCAGGGCCGGTGATGCTGCCGAGCGGGAGCACTGGGGACACTGGCTGCGGGAGACCGACGCTGGCGCAGTCGCCCCGTGAAGTGGCGCGGACGCGTACCCTCCGCCTACCCTCTGGTCGTTGTTTCCTGACTACACCCCCTCCCCTGAATTCTCTCCTTGCCATGCCGCCAGCCCTGGGGGAGCCAACGACCCTGCTGGGCACCACCCAACCGGCGAGCAAGGCCCTGGCCAACCCGGGCGGGGCCAACGAATCCGGTGGCGGCGGGGAGCTGATCAGCGACGTTGGCGCCCTGCTGATCGCAGGGGTCCTGGCGGCAGCTGTCGTGCTGGTGCGGCGCTGGCTGAGGCTGCGCTCTCGGCCAACGATGCCGGGACTCCCACGGGAGCGGGTGTTGCCGTTCTCGCGCCACGGCACCCTGCACGATCCAAAGTATCTCGGCCGGATTCTCGAGGCTGAGGACCCACCGGCCGGTCCCTGATCTCAGCCAGCCTGCAGCCCCGCGATCCCCTGAGAGCCGAGGTAAGCGGCCAGGCCGAAGCAGATGGAGGCCACGATCAGCTCGGCGTTGGCAAACAACCAACCCTTGCCCGCCTGCAGCACGGGCAGCAGGCGTTCCTGGCCCACCAGCGCCAGCCCCGCCAGGGGCAGCAGCAGCAGCAGGCCGGTGAAGAGGCTGAAGACGCCAGTGGTGAACACTTCCCTGGGCCGGCTCAGCCCCGCCTCCAGCAGGCTGGCGGCGGTCTTGGCGTAAAGGAACAGATCGTCGGGGCTCGACACCTGCACGGCGGCACTGAGGCCGAGAAGCAGCGGCAGGGGTAGGGCGCAGAAACCATCCAGTCGGCGGGTCCAGCCGGGGGGGCCACTCTCCTGGCGTCTACCGAGCAGCCCATTGAGGCCCAACGCCAGCAGTCCGCCCGCACCCAGCAGGTCGAGGCCGGTGCGCTGGTCGGTGCCTTGCTCCATGGTGAGCAACAGACCATGGCCAACGCCCAGCAGCAGGGCCATGGCCGCCGCAGAGGTGAGCAGCCACCCCAGGACGAACCAGCTACCACGGCGCAGCGGGCTGGGGCCCACCAGGATCAGCAGCAGCAGGCCGATGTGCAACGGGCTGAAGCTGATCGCCAGACCGAATCCGAACAGTTCGCGCCAGAGGCTGGTGGTCGGCATCGCGGTGGTCTCTGACGCCCCATTGTCCGGTGCCGCCCTGCCCAGGCCAAGGGGTCGGTGGAGCGGCGCCAGAGGAGGGGCATCAGAGTGGCGGTTGATTGCATAGCCGTCTCGATGGCCCGTCTTCAGGAAGCCCTGCGCTCGCTTCGCACCCTGCGGCTGCTGGGGGACATTGGCCGCAGCGGTGGATCCCTGACCAGCGTGGCCGATCTGGTGGACAACTTCGCCGGCAGCCAGCAGATGGCCCTCTGCCTCGAGCGCTTCCTGGCCCTGCCCGGTGGCCGGGAGTTGCTGGCGCAGGCGCCACCGCCCCTGCAGCTGGATCTGGAGTCCCTGGCTCAGCTGCCGCGGGGGACACTGGGCCACAGCGTCGCCGGGGTGCTGCTGCGGCTCGGCTACGACCCGGACTTCGCCCGGACCCGGCCCGTGGAAACGCCGGAGCAGTGGCTGATCCAGCGCCTCGCCACCACCCATGACATCCACCACGTGGTGAGCGGATTCGCCACCGTCGGCGAAGGGGAGAACGGGGTGCTGGCGATCACGGCCGTGCAGATCGGTTTCCCCGCTTTCGTCATCCTCAACACCGCCGCGGCTTTCGGCAGCTTCCGCTTCCAGCCCGAGCGCTACGCCTTGGTGAGCCAGGCGATCGCCCGCGGGATGGCCATGGGGCTGGCGTGCGCCCCCTTCTGCATGCAGCGCTGGGAAGAGGGCTGGGATCGGCCCCTGGCCGACTGGCGGCAGGAGCTGGGTGTGCGGGATCCTCTGCAGGACGAGCCCTACGCGATGCGCCGGATGCTGGACGATCTGAACGCGGAACTCTGAGCGCTGTGCGGCTTGCGCCCCGGGCGATCAGGGGCGGATCTCGAACCAGTCGGTGCCAGCCACTGCCACCTGGGCGCTGGTGACGCCGCTCACATGGGCGCCCTGGGGCCCCTTCTCGCACCAGAGCCGCAGTTCCACCAGCCGATCGGGAAGCCCTTCCGCCTCCAGTTCCACCGAACCATCGGAGCGGTTGCGCACCCAGCCACTGAGGCCAAGATCAATGGCCTTCTGGCGACAGCCCACCCGGTAGCCCACCCCCTGCACCAGCCCCCGCACGTTCATGCGCCAGCGTTCATGGGGGGTGGCGTTCACCCGGAGAGCGGGCTGAACGAAACGGCGTTCATCGGCAGCGGCACGGCGCTGGCGGCGGCTTTCGCCAGTCTCGAGGGAATCACCGGACATCCAGCCCAGTGAAGGTGCAGCCAACTGGCGTGAACGTTCGGGGCGGTCCATCCTTCGCTCCTAGCTGGTGTTCCCCAGCCATCAAGTTGCCACAGGCCCTCCCCGCCTGACAACTCATCACCGAGGGGCCGTTGGGGCAGCAGCTGCCAGCGGTGGAACTCATGGCCGCAGAGAGCTTCACCGCGGCGCACCAGCAGCCCATCGGCAACCGGCAGGGCCTGGCGGTAGCCGAGGCTGAGGGCTCCCCGGCGGGCGCTGAAGGGGAGCAGTCCAGCCATGGGGTGACCAATCCCATCTCCGTCTTCCAGCTCCCGGCCCAGCAGCAGCAAGCCGCCGCATTCGGCCACGACCGGCAGACCGGCGCGGGCCGCGGCGCTGAGGGATCCCAGGCTGCGACGGCTGGCCGCCAGCTGGGCGGCATGCAGTTCGGGGTAGCCCCCGGGTAGCAACACCGCGCGGCAGTCTTCAGGCAGGGGCTCGTCGGCCAGGGGACTCCAAGGCACCGGCCGCAGGCCGCAGGCCGCGAGCAGCTCCTGGGCTTCGGGGTACCGGAAGTGGAAAGCCGCATCGGTGGCGATCGCCACTGGCAGCGGGCCAGGGGCCACCGCGGATCCGGCGCTGGCACTGGCGGTGGCGGAGATGGCTGGCTCCGGCGGGGTCTGCTCCAGGCACCAGCGAATCGGATCCAGCGGTTCCGGCCGGCCGGCCGGCGGCGCCAACAGGGGCCAGAGACGGGCCAGATCGAGGTGCTCTTCGGCCAGCCGGGCCCAGATCCGCTGGCGCTCGCCCAGGTCGCCCAGTTCGCCCGGGGTGAGCAGGCCCAGGTGGCGGGAGGGCAGTTCCAGGCTGGGATGGCTGGGCAGCACCCCCAGCAGGGGAACCTCGATGGCCTCGAGGGCTTCGGCGAGCAGGCGGTGGTGCCGGTCGCTGCCGACCCGGTTGAGCACCACTCCGGCCAGGGCCACCCGGGGCGGGCCGTGGTCACGGAAACCGCGCACCAGGGCCGCCAGGCTGCCGGCTTGGCGCGACGCCTCCACCACCAGCACCACCGGCAGCCCCAGCAGATCCGCCACAGCGGCGGAGCTGCCCTCACTGCCGGAGCCACGGCCATCGAACAGGCCCATGACCCCCTCCA
>JBBQIH010000056.1:0-10503 GCA_038324725.1 Cyanobacteriota bacterium
GCGGCCTGATGGTGGATGCGGGCCGGGATGGCACCGTGCGCGGCTACGTGGGCCGGCCCGAGCTGGAGCTGGATCTGCTGAGGGATGCGGCCGGGGGCCACCAGTTCGACTTCCGCCGCGCCACCGGCACCGGTTACCTGCATGTGGTGCGGGACCGGGGCCAGGGGGAACCCTTCAGCAGCACCGTGGAGCTGGTGAGCGGCGGCATCGGTGAGGACGTGGCCTCCTACCTCCTCCACTCCGAGCAGACCCCTTCGGCCCTGTTCGTGGGCGAGACGATCGACAGCACCGGTGTCCGCTGCGCCGGGGGTGTGCTGGTGCAGGTGCTGCCGAAAGCGGCGCGGGAACCGGCCCTGGTGGCCCTGCTGGAGGAGCGCTGCCGGGAAATCAGCGGCTTCAGCGAGCGGCTCGCCGCCAATGCCGAACAGCTCCATGCCCTGTTCGAGGACATCTTTCCGGACCTTGATCCCCAGCCTCTCGAGGCAGGTTCGATCCAGCAGTCCGTCCAGTTCCACTGCCCCTGCAGCCGCCACCGCAGCGTCAGCGCCCTCAAGCTGCTGGGCCGCGACGAACTCACCGACATGCTCCATCAGGACGGGCAGGCGGAACTGACCTGCCATTTCTGCAATGAGGTGTACCGGGTGGAGGCCGCTGAGTTGCAGGAGCTGATCGATGAGCTGGCCCCTGTGGCTTAGGCGATCAGCAGGGCGCCAAGCAGCAGCAGCAGGATGGCCGGGATGCTCTGCAGCTGCAGGGTGGTCACAGGCAGGGATTGGCTGAGGCTGGCGCCGAATCCGCCCGCCAGCAGACCACCCAGGATCAGACCCAGGCAAAGCAGGGCGAAGGACCAGCCCACCGCTGCCAGGAACTTTCCACGGCGCCGCTGCAGGTTGAGCAGGGTGACCCCGGTGGCCAGCGCCGTCAGCAGTTCGGGGGCGGCTCCGGGCATCAGCACGAGCAACACCAGCAGCACCCCATCGGCTGCCAGGGGAAACCAGAGATCCCGGCCTGTGGCCAACTGCAGCTGGGGCAGGGAGAAGCTGGGACGGGGAAGGCGGGATGGGGGGAGCTGGGGCAGGCTCGGCAGGGCGGACAGGGCCGGCCGGCTCGGTGGCGGTGAGGCCTGTTCCCTCTGGGAGGCGGAGCGGGCGGCGCTGCTGACCCGGCCCTGCTGGCGTTCCTTCAAGCGATCCATCAACACCGCGTCGTAGGCGGCCTCGATGCGGGAGCGAACCATGGGGTCGTCACCGGCCTCATCCAGCCGCGCCAGCTTGGCCTCCTGGACGGCGTCGAAGGAGGCATCAGGAGCGACGCCGAGCCGCTCATACGGATCGGAGGCGTCAGGGGACGGCTGGGCCAGGTCAGATCCTTGGTTCATGACACCGAGCGTATCGAGCCAGGACTAAAAAAGCGGTTCACTGCGGTGATATCCCGCTTCCTGTTGCAGTCGGCGGGTGCAGGCCTCGGCTTCCTCGACGGCCAGCGAACGGCGCCGTTTGAGCAGGGGCATCTGGGGCGGCAGGTGGCTGCCCTCACGCATCTCCACGGCCCCTTGCGAGGGCTGGAAACTGACGTAATCACTGCCCCCGTCGCTGCGGGGACGCACCAGCCAGAGCTGGGAAGGCGTCACGGATCGAGGCATCGCTGTGACCGACCGTTGCGGCGTGACAAATTGTTGCTTCATTCTGCCCCCTCCGATCGCCTGGCGCGAGGGAGGGTTTCCTCCCGTGGCGCCGTCGGGACCCTGGCTCAGAGGGCGATGGGTTCCACGCCACTCACCACAGGCGCCACCCCGTGCAGCTCCAGCTGCGGATGGTCCTCCTGCAGCTGGTGCAGATTCCAGTCGTTGCGGAACAGCAGCACTGGCCGGTCCCAGGCATCGCGAACCGTCTTGCAGTTGAACAGACGGCCGACGCTCTCGAGGGCCGGCCAACCGCCGCTCACCCAGCGGGCAACGCTGAATTCCAGCGGTTCCAGCCGGCTGGTGACGCCATACTCGTTCTCGAGCCGATACTGGACCACTTCAAGCTGCAGCTGGCCCACCGCCGCCAGGATCGGATCCCGCTTGCTGGGGTCGGTGTCGTAGAGCACCTGAACGGCCCCCTCCTCGCGCAGCTCGTTCACCCCCTTGCGGAAGCTCTTGAAGGCCGAGGGATTGGGATTGCGTAGCCAGGCGAAGATCTCTGGCGAGAAGCAGGGAATGCCCTCGTATTCCACTCGGGAGCCGGTGTAGAGGGTGTCGCCGATGGCGAACATGCCGGGGTTGTTGAGGCCGATCACATCGCCGGGGTAGGCGTCGTCCACCACCTCCCGGTCCTGGCCGAACAGCTTCTGGGGCCGCGACAGGCGGATGGTGCGCCCACTGCGGGCGTGGCGCACGTTCATGTCCTTCTCGAAGCGGCCACTGCAGACCCGAACGAAGGCCACCCGGTCCCGGTGGCGGGGGTCCATGTTGGCCTGCAGCTTGAAGACGAAGCCGCTGAACTCCGGCCGCAGCGGATCCACCGGTCCCTGGTCACTCTCCCTGGCCACAGGCGGCTGGGCCAGCCCCAGGAAGGCATCAAGAAAGGGACGCACCCCGAAATTGGTCATCGCCGAACCGAAGAACACCGGACTCAGCTCACCGGCATGCACCTGCTCCAGATCCAGGGCCGCTCCGGCGCCCTCCACCAGCTCCAGTTCCTCCAGGGCCTGCTCCAGCAACTCCGGTTCCACCCGTTGCGCGCGGTCGGGATCCCCGGGAGCCAGGCGCCGCTCCAGGCTCTGCCGGCCCCGTTCAGCCCGCTCGAACAGCAGCAGATCCTGGGAGCGCCTGTCGATCACGCCCCGGAAACGGTCGCCGCTGCCGATCGGCCAGTTGACCGGCCAGCAGGCCAGGCCCAGCTCCTGCTCGATCTCATCAATCAGCTCCAGGGGGTCGCGCCCCGGCCGATCCATCTTGTTGATGAAGGTGAAGATCGGGATCCGCCGCATCCGGCAGACCTCGAACAGTTTGCGGGTCTGCGGTTCGAGACCCTTGGCCGCATCCACCAGCATCACGGCGTTGTCAGCAGCGGCCAGGGTCCGGTAGGTGTCCTCGGAGAAGTCCTGGTGGCCGGGGGTGTCGAGCAGGTTGATCGTGCTGCCGGCGTAGTCGAACTGGAGCACGGTGGAGGTGATCGAGATGCCGCGCTGCTTCTCCAGTTCCATCCAGTCGGAGGTCACCTTGCGTTGCTCCCCCTTGGCCTTCACCGCCCCGGCCTGCTGGATGGCACCGCCGTAGAGGAGCAGCTTCTCGGTGAGGGTGGTCTTGCCCGCATCGGGGTGGGAAATGATCGCGAAATTGCGCCGCCGGCTCACTGCCGCCGCGAGTGCTGCGGCGTCGAAATCTGGAGCAGGGGCAGCGGAGGAACTGGTGACCATCAGGCCAGCCTGCCAGGCAGGCTGGGTCCCTGGATCTCCAGGTAGCGGTCGTCCACCTCCTGCACCTGCAGGCCTTCGAGCCCGGCGGCCTCAAGCTGGCCCACCACCTCGGCGCAGGTGAAGGCGGCCCGCAGGGAATGGGCATAGTCCCGCCGCAAGACCTCCGGCGCCGAAGCGGCATGGCGGTGCACCAGGGCGTCCAGTTCGGTGTCGCTCGCGGGCCGCCGCAAATCCCTCACGTAGAGGCTCGTGCCCGGTGTTGAGAGCTGCCGCACGCTCTGCCAGAACACGCCGGGGTCATGGAGATGGTGCAGCAGGCTGTTGCTGACAACGGCACTGAAGGGTCCCTCCAGCTTTGGGCTGGGCAGGACCAGTTGGCGGAACTGCAGGCGGCTCGTGCCGGCGGGATCGGCGCGTCGCCGCCGCTCGGCGATGGCCAGCATCGCGGCGGATCCATCGATCCCCACCACGTTGGCCTCGGGCCAGCGCCGGGCCAGAAGCAAGGCGATGTTGCCGGGCCCGCAGCCCAGATCCACCACATTGAGACCCTCCCCGTCCCCTTCCCCCCGAGAGCCCAGCAGGGTTTCGATCCTGTCCAGGACCGCTTGGTCGCCACGGGAGAAATCCGCCGCTGCATAGGCCTCGGCCTGCAGCGCGTCCTCCATCAGCTCCGGTTCGCAGCGTCGCTCCATTCGGCCAGCCTCCCAGTTCGCCCCTGCAGGCACCGTGGCTGGTGGGAGGGTGCCGTTGCAGACCCTACAGGTGGCGTTATGGTTTCCAGCACGCCTCGGCCGTACCCACCGTGACCCTGTCCGCCGCCCGTCCAGCCACGCCCGCCACGGCGGCGACATCCTCTGGAAGCGAAGGGATCATCACGCCGTCGGCTGATTTTCCGCTCACCGCCCCGGCGGCCTATCCGGTCTTCTATCGCACCTACAGCCGCAAGACCGCCAGCGGCGGTCGGGAGAGCTGGCATGAGGTGGCCGAGCGCAACCTCGAAGGACTGCGGGTGCTCGGCTCCCTCGCACCCGACGAAGTGGAGCTGATCCGGCGCATGCAGCGCCATCAGATGGCGCTCCCCTCCGGCCGCTGGCTGTGGATCGGCGGCACCGAGTGGATCGAGCAACCCGAAAACTTCTCCGGTGCCTACAACTGCACCTCCACCAATCTGGTGGACTGGGAAGCCTTCGCCCTGATGATGGATCTGGCGATGATGGGCTGTGGCACCGGCGCCATCATCGAGCCCCATCTGATCGCCCGTCTGCCGAAGGTGCGCAACACCCTCGTCATCGATGGGGTCACCGACATCGGCGTGACGCCGATCGGCTCTCGTCAGCAGCAGACCAGCCACCGAATCGAGGGCCAGCAGGTCAGCGTGCGGGTGGGCGACACCCGAGCCGGCTGGGTGGAAAGCTACCGGCTGCTGCTCAACCTCTGCAGCGATGAGCGCTTCGACGGCCCCGTCCATGTGTCGGTGGACCTTTCCGATGTGCGTCCGGTGGGCGAAACCCTCAAGGGCTTTGGCGGCATGGCCAACCCCGTCAAGTTGAGGGATCTCTACGGCCGTGTCGCCCAGATCCTCAACAAGGCCAGGGGCCGCCAGCTCACCTCGGTGGAGTGCTGTCTGCTGATCGATGAGGCGGCAGTGACGATCGTGGCCGGCAACATCCGCCGCAGCGCCGGCATGCGCCAGTTCTGCGCCGACGATGATTCCGCCCTCGGTGCCAAGGAGAACCTCTGGCAACAGGATGCCCAGGGCAGCTGGCGCATCGACCCCGAGCGCGATGCCCTGCGCATGGCCAACCACACCCGGGTGTTCCATGTCCGGCCCAGCCGCGAGGTGGTGTTAGAGGCGGTCAACAAGCAGTTCCAGTCGGGGGAGGGAGCCATCCAGTTCGCCCCCGAGGCGATTGCCCGCTCCAATGCCGACCTGCTCACCACCCCCGAGTTGCGCACCGAGTTCATCGGCCTCTACTGCGACCAGGGCAAGGAGGAGGCCGGCCGCTGGCTGCAGCTGCACCATCCCCAGATCAGCGACGCCGAGCTCGAACATCGGCTTGGCCGCTACGGGCTCAACCCTTGCGGTGAGATTCTCGGGGCCGACTTCCACTGCAACCTGGCCGAGATCCACCTCAATCGGATCGATCCGCACGACCACCAGGCCCAGGCGGATGCCTTCAAGGCCGGAGGCCTGGCTGTGGCCTGCTTGTTGAATCACCGCTTTGAGGTCGAGCGTTACCGCCAGAGCCGGGCCTGGGATCCGATCGTGGGTGTCAGCTTCACCGGTCTGTTCGATTTCTTTGTGCAGGCCTTCGGCACCCCTTGGCTGCAGTGGTGGGAAGCTGGCCGTCCTGACTCTGAAGAGGGGCGTGCCTTCCGGGCCGAGGAAGCGGCCTATCTGTCGCGCTGGAAGCAGTGCGTTCACGACGCGGTGTGGGACTACTGCGATCGCCACGGCATGCGTCGCCCCAACCGCTGCACCACCGTCCAACCGGCAGGCACCAAGAGTCTCCTCACCGGCGCCAGCCCTGGCTGGCATCCCCCCAAGGCCCAGCGCTTCATTCGGCGCATCACCTTCCGCAAGAACGATCCGGTGGCCCTCGCCTGCATGGACTACGGCTACGCCATCGTTCCGTCCCAGTCGGATAAGGACGAGCAGGGACGTCTCCTGAATGATCCGTTTGATCCGCGCTGCACCGAGTGGCTGGTGGAGATCCCCACCGAGGTCAGCTGGGCCAACCTGCCTGGTGCCGATCAGGTGGAGATCAACAACTTCTCCGCCCTGGCCCAGTTTGATTTCTACATGCAGGTGCAACGCCACTTCACCACCCACAACACCTCGGCCACTGTGGAGTTTCGTGAGCATGAAATCGAGGCCCTGGCCGCCGCGATCCACCAGACCATCGAGAATGGTGAGGGATACATTTCCGCTGCTCTTCTGGCTCGGTTTGATGCCAATGCCACGTTCCCCCGATTGCCCTTTGAGCCGATTGATCAGGCCACCTATCACCAGATGGTCCGTGAAGTTGAGCAGCGTCGTCAGTGCGGCGATTTCTTCCTTGCTTTGCAGACGTATGACGGAGGTGAGCTGGTTGAAGCCGGTCCTGCCGGTTGCGATTCCGACAAGTGCCTCCTACCGCTGGCCAAGCCGGAAAGTTGAGCGGCAACCTTGGTGGCTGCAGCGACCTTAATGCACGGAATCCTTTCCTCAGGCCAGCCGCCCGGTTGGCTCAGTTTTCAGCAGAAGTCCCTGGATGGATCGGCCCAAAAAAGACTCAATCAGTGCCAGCCGCAAAGGCGCTGATTTCCCGATGGCTGAGGGGGTCGGCTGGGTCGATGACCACCAGCCTGTCGCGGCCACCGTTCTTGGCCATGAGCAGGGCTTTGTCAGCTCGCCGGAAAGTGGCGTCATAATTCTCATCGGATTTGTGCTCGGTAAGCCCCAAACTGGCCGTGAGATTCAATTCCATCTCGTCGATAGAAACGCGCATATTTCGAATGTTGCTCAACATGCGCTTGGCCACGATTTCGGCAGTGGAAAGATCGGCATCAATCAGCAAGGCCACGAATTCTTCGCCTCCCCATCGGGCAATGATGTCGTAGTGACGTAAGCTGCTGGAGAGGGCCTTGACGAAATCCACCAGCATCAAATCTCCGGTGGCATGGCCGTACTCGTCGTTGATCAACTTGAAATGATCCACATCCAGAATGATCATCGAGTAGGTGGAGCCATGTCTTGAGGCTCGCTGGTCTTCCTCAAGGCAGCGTTCTGCCATGAAGCGTCGGTTGGAAATCCCCGTCAGTGAGTCATGGGTGGAGGCCTCAAAGAGCGACAGATTCAGTTCCTTCAGCGAAGACTGATACAGATCTGAAATTCTAACGACACGTTTGATCTGTCGTAATTGTTTTTCGTAGCGATTCGCTAGACTGCGGTTGCTTTCGAGAACATGCGACTGGTAAAGATCAGAGATGTCAGCCACCCTTTCCAGCCGATCAACCTGTTCTTCGATACGATGCCACAAGCGTGCCAGAAGATGACGAACAGGATCACCGTCATATTGGTGGTTGGCCAGAATTGCCATGACGTCCTGTTCCAGCTGATCGTCAGACTTTGGAAGGGAAGGGTCAGTCATCTCAGGCGTTGATGGAGAGAATCAGGAATGGAAAGGTATAATCTTCCTTGAACTCTGAGCCTAGTTCGGCGGAGCGAGGATTTCTGTCGTCAAACATCCACTGAACCAAAACTTCTTTGCCATCTTCAAAAGCAGTTTGCAGCGAATCAAAAATATCGATCATGAATCGAATGCTGCTGGTATTGAGATAGTTCAAATGCAATTCCAGCGTCAGTGATTCTTCGGCACTTGAAAGATAGGAATCGATCCATTGAATCAGCTGGTCGTACAGCTCAAAAGAATTCTCCGGATACGACTCGCCGCTCATGACCACGACTCCCGCCTTCCAATCCGCCCGAATCGATGGGCTGGATTGCGAGCCAGGCACGGAGAGATTGAGTTCTTCGATGCTGCTCATGGGATCAGATGATGGCCCGAAGGCTGAAGAAGGCACGACCGGGCTCAAGGGGATCAAGGGAGGCCTCCATGGGTTGGCTCGAGCGCCTGGCGATTTCGATCAGTCCTAGGCCGGCTCCCTGGCCAGGGGTCTGGGTGTGGGGCTGGCGCAACTGCTGTTTGTAGAGCAGCTTCAGCTGGCCCTTGTCGCAGTCTGCGAGTTCGTGGATCCGTTTCAGCAGGGCTTGACCATCCTCCATCTCTACGAGGTTACCTGCACACACGGCGTAATGGCCAGCCTCGGCGGCTGCAATGACGACCGTGGCCGAGGACTCGGAATCGCTGAAGCCGTGGCTTGTTGCATAATTCCTGATATTCTGACTCATCTCGATATAGACGCTGAACACATCCATCACCTCCAGTTCAGGAGCGTGGTTGGATTCAATGTGTTCCTTCAGGGCGGATCCGATCTCCCCGATCACGTTGGTGGAGATGGGCCCGTTGAAGCAGATGAGGATCTGATGATTGCTGAAATACTCTCTCAGCGAAATCAGGCTGGTGGTGCTGATGGTCATCGCTTCAAGTCCGAGGCGGCCACTTGAGTTGTCGTGGTCAAAGCAGCCATGGGGGCGTTGTTGATCAGATGGGACATCAAGGAGTCTCCTAGGAGAAGCGGAAGGAAAGGATCGTGATGTCGTCCCGTTGCGGGTGACGTCCACGAAACTCTTCCAGCGCATCGGCCAGGGCTTGACGCTGATGTTCCAGTGGTTGGCGCGCCAGCAGAATCAACCACGCCTTGAATTGCTGGGTGCCCAGCGAGAAACCGTCTTCGCCTCCTGATTGATCGAGCAGGCCATCGGTGGTCAGGTAGTAGGTGCAGTCCGGCTGTAACGGTATGTCGTGGTCCGTGTAGGCACCGACGCGTTGATCACAGATTGCCCGATGATCTCCCCTGAGCATGTGCATGGTCTGCCCATCAGTCCAATAGAGGCTGATCTTTGCTCCAGCAAATCTAAGTGTTCTGGCTTCAAAGTCAAGGCGCACGAGTCCAATGTCCATGCTGGTCGCGATGGACTTGCTCATCCTGGCCCCATGCAACAGGGTCCTCATGGCAGTATCGGTGCAGCTCAGGATGGCGGCAGGGGAGGTGATCCCCACCTCCATGATCGAACGATCAATTCCCGCCCTGGCGAGCATCGTCATCATGGCCCCTGACACCCCGTGCCCAGCGCAGTCGGCCACCCCAGCGAGGCAGTGCCCACCTTCCGAGTGGAAGATGTAGTAGTCACCTCCCACCGTGTCACGGGGCAGCCAGAGGATGAAGTGATTACTGCCGAAGGTGTCCAGGAGCTGTCGATCCGGAAGGATTGATCTCTGCAGCAGCCCGGCGTAGTTGATGGAAGCTTCGATCTGTCGATTGGCTTCCAGCAATTGCTGATTGCTGGCTTCTCCAGCCATGAGTGCCTGTCGCATTTTGACGAGCACCATGTTGAAGGTCTTGGCAAGCTTCGAGATTTCATCGTTGCTTCTGATCGTCAGCAGGCTGGTCCTGTCACCGCTCTCGATCTCACTGGCTTCGCGGACCAATCGAGCGATCGGACGGATGATCCGCCTGGTGATGATCTGATAGGAGATGACCGCCAGGATGACCAGTAGCAGGGTGAGAATCAGTGAGACATAGATCTCTGCTGATCGGGCACCAGAAACCATCAGCAGCTGGATCGCCGCAACGACCAAGTACAGCAAAACGAGACCATTGACAATGGCAATGAGAGTGAAGATCTGCTGAATGGACGCCACCGTTCTTCTCGATGGCGGATGCTGTCTGTGGGGCTGGTTCCCGGTGTTGGTGTTGGGTTCGGACTTCTCGGCATCAGCTGGCAGGACTGGGAGCGTCATTGCCTGGGGATTCTTTGGGCCCATGGAGGCCTGCAGGGTGTCGGGCAAACAGGAGAATGCTGCTGCAGTCATTCTGGGACGAAAGCTCCTGATGTGCCGCCTACAGCACGACGCTGCAGGGAGTTGGCACCTCCCATCTCTGGTTTGTTCACGTTGATGGCGCGCCTGACCATGGCTCCGCTGGTCAACAGTCGGTCACAATGAGTCACGCTGTTGGCGCCCGCTCCATGTCCGCTCGCTTGCGCATCGCCATCGGCCTGCTGGCGATGCTGCCGGTCTCAGCGGCCGCTGACCGGTTTCAGTGGGGTGATGGGATCGTCTTCGTCACCTCGATCCTTTCGATCGTCCCCTTGGCGATCCTGCTGAGTACCGCCACCGAGGAGCTGTCCCTCACCCTCGGTCCCTCGATCGGGGCCCTGCTCAATGCCCTGTTCGGCAACGCCACCGAGCTGATCATTGCCATCGCGGCCCTGCGGGCCGGCCTGGTGGACATCGTTAAGGCCAGCATCACCGGCACGGTCATGGCCAACCTGCTGTTGGCGCTGGGTCTGTCGATGCTGGTGGGGGGCATCGGGCGCAGTGAGCAACGTTTCCAGCCCGTGGTGGCACGGGTCAACGGCTCGGCCATGACCCTGGCCGTGCTGGCGATTCTGATCCCGAGCCTGCGGGGGATGGTGGGGGGAGAGACCGGGGG
>JBBQIH010000057.1:0-10451 GCA_038324725.1 Cyanobacteriota bacterium
CCGTTCCAGAGGAGTGGTGGAGTCGACGGCATCAAAGGCATCCTGCTGCAGATACACCGTGTCCAGAAACAGAGCCGTCTGAAAAACGATGAAGTCCTCCATGCTGACGCCTTCCTCGCCGGTCACCTGAATCATCTGGCCGACCCGATCGCCCTCCTTGAGCAGCCCATTCATCTGGGCGACACGCCCCACCCACTCCGGTAAGGGTGCTGAGAGAACCAACCCTCGAGCTGCTGGAAATAGCGCGTCCAGGAGAGCAGGATCTCAACGGCTGGGTAGAAGCGCTTGTAGGCCCGCTCGGCACTCAGCCCGAGGAAAGCCTTGACGGTGCCCAGGGTGCATTGGGTAACCGGCTCCTCGAAATTGCCACCCGCCGGCGACACCGTAATTCCTGGAGCGGGCCAGATGTTTCTCCAAACCCTTCCTGAAAGAGGATGGAGACGGTTTTCAACTGAAGGATAGTGACCCTGGCGACACACTGCATCTCGACAAAAAGGATAAGGACCGGGCCCAGGAAGCCCTGACGATGGGGGTGCCGATGCTGGCGGACTTCCAGGATCTGCTCTATGCCCAGGATCGCTACGCCCTGCTGCTGATCTTCCAGGCGATGGATGCGGCCGGCAAGGACGGTACCATCAAGCATGTGATGAGTGGCGTCAATCCCCAGGGATGCCAGGTGAGCTCATTCAAGGCACCCTCCTCGGTGGATCTGGACCATGATTATCTCTGGCGATCCAACAATGCCCTGCCAGAAAGGGGGCGGATCGGCATCTTCAACCGCAGCTATTACGAAGAAACCCTGGTGGTTCGCGTGCATCCCGAGATGCTGGCCAGGCAGACACTTCCGCCCGAGCGCCTCACGAAGGGCATCTGGAAAGAGCGCTTTCGCGACATCAGAAACTACGAAGAGTATCTGAGTAACAGTGGGATCATCATCCAAGAGTTCTTTCTGAACGTCTCCAAGAAGGAGCAGCGCAAGCGCTTTCTCGCACGCCTCGATCATCCGGAAAAGAACTGGAAGTTTTCCGCCAACGACATCAAGGAACGGGCCTTCTGGGATGACTACATGGACGCCTACACCGAAACCATCCGGCACACCTCCAGCCGTCATGCTCCCTGGTATGTGGTGCCGGCTGACAACAAGTGGTTCACCCGCATTGCCGTGGCGTCCGCCATCATCGAAACCTGGATTCCCTGCACCTCCACTATCCAGAAGTCAGCCCGGACGCCCGCGCCCAACTCGATGCCGCCAGGGCCCTGCTGGAGAAGGAGTAGCCCCTCCCCCCAGGCAGGCTCAGCCCCCGATCAAAGCCTCCAGGGCCTCCGTGACGTTCTCCTGCCGCATCAGGGCCTCCCCCACCAGCACCGCATCGGCACCGGCCCCGACGGCCCGGTCAAGGTCGGCACGGCTGAACAGGCCCGATTCGCTCACCAGCAGGGCTCCGCAAGCACGCACCCGTTCACCGAAGCCGTCCATCAGCCGTTCGGTGGTGGCCAGGTCCACGGTGAAGCTGGCCAGGTCGCGGTTGTTGATGCCGATCAGGTTGACGCCCTGCAACTGCAGCACCCGCTCCATCTCCGCTGCGTTGTGCACCTCCACCAGCACCGCCAGCCCGAGGCCCCTGGCCACCTTGAGCAGGTAGGCCAGATCCTGGTCGGTGAGGATCGCCGCGATCAACAGGGCCGCGTCGGCCCCGGCCGCCCGGGCCTGGAACAGCTGGTAGGGGCTGAGGATGAAGTCCTTGCAGAGCAGGGGCAGGGCCACCGCTTCGCGCACCGCCACCAGGACATCGAAGCCCCCCTGGAAGAAACGTTTGTCGGTCAGCACCGACAGGCAGCTGGCGCCACCATCCCGGTAGCCCCGGGCGATGGCGACGGGGTCGAAGTCCTCCCGGATCACCCCCTTGCTGGGGCTGGCCTTCTTGATCTCGGCGATCACCGCCGGCTTGCGGCAGCTGGCACGCAAGGCTGCGCAGAAATCCAGGCTGGGGGGCAGCTCCGCCACCTGTTGCTTGAGCGACTCCAAGCTCACC
Source organism: Cyanobacteriota bacterium (assembly GCA_038324725.1). Taxonomy (GTDB): domain Bacteria; phylum Cyanobacteriota; class Cyanobacteriia; order PCC-6307; family Cyanobiaceae; genus Cyanobium. The sequence goes on from JBBQIH010000057.1 coordinate 2,034, forward strand.
CGCTCTCGGGCCGCCGTCACCTCTTTGTCCTTTTCCCAGATGATCTCCTCGAGGATGTGGCGGGGGCTATGCTCAGGATGGGGGGTGCCGAATTCCAGATGGGCCACCCGGACCGAAGGGTTGGGGGGGCGGCGACGGATGTCCATCTCAGGCACCCACCGCCGTGGCCAGGCTGGCGGCGGCCTGCTTGTAGGCCACTTCCACCACCTCGCTGAGGGTGGGATGGGTGTGCACCTCGCTGGCCAGTTGCCGCACCCCCTGGCGCCGGGCCACCGCATTGGCGATCTCCTGGATCAGATCGGCCGCATGCAGGCCGTAGATGTGCGCCCCCAGCACTTCGCCGGTGTCCTTGCGATACAGGAGCTTCAGCAGCCCATCGCTCTCCAGCTCGGCCAGGGCCTTGGAGTTGGCCTTGAAATAGCTGCGCACGCTGCCCAAGGCAAAGCCTTCCTGCTCAGCCAGCTCCTTGGCGTCAGCTTCCGAAAGCCCCACCGAACTGATCTCCGGATGGGTGAAGGTCGCGGCGGGAATCGAGCGGTAGTCGATGCGGCGGGCGTGGCCAAGGATGTTCTCGATCGCCACCGTGCCCTGGGCGGCGGCGGTGTGGGCCAGCATCATCTTTCCGGTCACGTCGCCGACGGCCCAGAGGTGGGGCACCGGCTCACCGCCGGAGAGCACCCGCAGGCCGTCGTCCACCGGGATGAAGCCCCGGTTGGTCTCCACGCCGACGCTGGCCAGGTTGAGCTCCTTGCTCACCGGCACTCGGCCGGTGGCCACCAGCACCGCATCCACCTCCAGGGTTTCCACCGGCTCGCGGCTGGCCATGTCCACCAGTTCGATTTTCACCGGACAGCCGGGGGTGATCCGGCTGGCGAGCACGCCGGCGCGGGCGTCGATGTCGCGGCCATCGATCAGATGGCGGGCGGCGATCTTGGCGATGTCCGGGTCGAAGGTGGGCATCACCCGATCGAGCGCCTCGATCATGGTGACCTCGCAGCCCAGGGCCGTGTACACATCGGCGAACTCCAGTCCGATGTACCCGCTGCCGATGATGGTGATCCAGCGGGGCAGCCACTCCAGGTTGATGGCCTCGTCACTGGTGAACACGGTGCGGCCGTCGGTCTCGATGCCGGGCGGCACGAAGGGATCGGAGCCGGTGGCGATGATCACCTCGCGGGCCGCGTAGACGCGCTCCACCCCGCTGGCCTCCCGCACCGCCACCCGCTGGGGCCCGTCAAGGCGTCCCTTGCCCCGCAGGATCGTGGTGCCGGAGCGCTCCAGGGTCTTGGTGAGATTGGTGCGGATCGTCGCCACCAACTGGGCCGCATGGTCGGCGATCTTCTGACGCTCAAAGCGCACCGGCCCCGCATGGATGCCGAAGCCCTTGAGGTGCTCGGCGTCGGCGAGTTCCCGCACCCGGCCGCTGGCCGCCAGCAGGGCCTTGGAGGGCACACAGCCCCGGTTGACGCAGGTGCCGCCCATGTCGCGAGACTCCACGATCGCCACCTTCAGGCCGTGATCGGCCCCGTGCTTGGCCGCATCGAAACCGCCATACCCGGCGCCGATCACGATCACGTCGAAATCGAACCCGGAGGGGGGGGTGGCGGGTGCTGCGGTCACCGGACGGGGCTGCATGGGTGGGGGCATTCTCCCCTGTCAGGGCGCTGGACGGCCGTGGGCCTGGCGGGCACGCTCCAGCAGCAGCAGGGCGGCGGCTGCCGCCACATTGAGCGATTCCACAGCGGGGCTATGGGGGATCGTCACCCACCGGTCGGCCAAGGCTGTGAGGCAAGGATCCAGTCCGGCCCCCTCGTTCCCCAGCAGCAGCACCGTTGGGCGCCGCCAGTCGAGGGTCCAGTAGGGCGGCACCAGCCCACCCGGCTGGGGCACCACCGCCGCCACGATCTGCAGCCCACCAGCCGCGGCGAGGGCCAGCCGCTGGCGCAGATCCTCAACCGCCATCCGCTCCAGCGGCAGGGCCAGGGCAGCACCGCTGGAGGCCCGCAGCACCTTGGGCTGGAGCGGGTCGGCCCCATCGGCCAGCCAGACGCTGCCCACCCCCGCGGCCAGGGCCGTGCGCAGCAGGGTGCCCAGGTTGCCGGGATCCTGGAGCCGGTCGAGGGCCAGCACGAAATCTGCCGCCGTCCCGGCGGGGGCGGGAAGGGCGCTGCGCGGCAGGGTGAGCAGCACGCCATCGGGGTGGCGTGTGGTGGCTGCGGCCGCCAGAACGTCCTCCGTGCAGGTGCGCAGCGGCACGGCGGCGGGCAGACCGGCCAGCAGCGGGCCATGGCTGTCGATCCAGGTGGGTGTGGCCAGCAGCTGCTCCGGCACCATCCCCAGACGCAGAACTTCCTGAAGCAGATGGGTGCCCTCCAGCAGGAGACGGCCCTGCTCCTGGCGGCCACCAGAACGATGCAGCCTCCTTAAGGCCTGAATCAGCGGATTGCGGACGCTGTGGATCGGATCCAGCCCTGGCTGGGACGATGGAACAGCCGCTGGTGATACTGGAGGCGTCAGATCGTTTTGCGACGCCGGATCCGCAAACGATCATGGATCACCAGATCATCATCCTGGAGATCAAGCCCTTTAACGGCCGCGACCTCGCCGCGGATGCCCTCCGCCTTGAGGTTGGCGACCAGTCGGTCGATCACAATATCCTCCACCTTGTTCTGGTCATAGCCGTCCGGAGTGAGTCGCTCCAGAAACTTGCCGATGTTCGCAGCGACGACATCAGAAGCATTGGTGATCTTGAGAACAATCATGGAGTCATTATGCGGATGGGGAGACTTGAACTCCCACGACATTGCTGCCACTAGTACCTGAAACTAGCGCGTCTACCAATTCCGCCACATCCGCGGGCGTTAGCCGCCACGGAAGCCGTGGCGCTCAGCGGAGCATAAATCATCACCGGTGCCGCCATCCCACGCAGGGCCATGGCCGCAAGACAGTTTGAACGGCGACCCCCTAGACGACGGGATGATTCGTTGTCAAGATGCCCCAGAAATTGATACCAGGACTTCCGTCCATGACCGTATCCACCATGCCTGTCCAGGTCATCGCCGGCACCAGGCTGGAGATCAGTGGTGGACGGCGACTGGACGGGGAACTGAGGGTCAGCGGCGCCAAGAATTCGGCCCTGGTGCTGATGGCCGCCTGCCTGCTCACCGAAGACGGGCTGAGGCTCAGCAATGTGCCCCCCCTCACCGACATCACGGCGATGGGGGAGATCCTGTCCGCCCTGGGAGTGCGGGTGCAGCGGGGGGGCGATGCGATTGTTCTGCACGGTGACCACATCACCACCGCAGCCCCGCCTTACGAGCTGGTCAACAGCCTGCGGGCCAGCTTCTTCTGCATCGGCCCCCTGCTCGCCCGCATGGGCATGGCCAAGGTGCCCCTGCCCGGCGGCTGTCAGATCGGCACCCGGCCCGTCGTGGAGCACGTCAAGGGGCTCAAGGCCCTCGGCGCCCAGGTCACCATCGAGCACGGCGTGGTCACCGCCGTGGTTCCTGGCCGTCAACGCCGTCTTACCGGCGGCCACATCCACCTGGATTGCCCCAGCGTCGGCGCCACTGAGACCCTGATGATGGCGGCCGCCCTCGCCGACGGCGAAACGGTGATCGACAATGCGGCCCAGGAGCCCGAGGTGATCGACCTGGCCCGGCTGCTGCTCGCCATGGGGGCCAAGGTGCGCGGCGCCGGCACCCCCACGATCACCATCCTTGGCGTGGAGCGCCTGCACGGCGCCGACTATGCCGTCATTCCCGACCGCATCGAAGCGGGCACCTTCCTGCTGGCAGGGGCCATCACCCGCTCCAAGCTGCGGGTGTTCCCCGCCCTGCCCGAGCACCTGGGTGCCGTGATCACCAAACTCGAGGAAGCGGGCTGCCGCATCGAAGCGGACGGCCAGGGCCTGACCATCACCGCCAACAAGGTGCGGGCGGTGGATCTGCGCACCCAGCCCTTCCCCGGCTTCCCCACCGATCTCCAGGCCCCGTTCATGGCCCTGCTGGCCACCGCCGAGGGCACCAGCATGGTGGTGGAGAACATCTTCGAGAATCGCCTCCAGCACGTGGCCGAGCTGCAGCGCATGGGCGCCTCGATCCGCATGCAGGGCAACACCGCCTGCGTCGAGGGGGTCGCCCGCCTCAGCGGCGCTCCGGTGCATGGCACCGACCTGCGCGCCTCCGCCGCCATGGTGCTGGCTGGGCTCGCCGCCGACGGCATCACCACCGTGCGGGGCCTAGAATATCTCGATCGGGGCTATGCCGATCTGGAGGGAAAACTCAATGCCGCCGGCGCTTCGATCCGCAGGCTGCCATCTGTCGCGGCCTAGCCAACCCCCGCGGCCTAGAGTCCCGCCATCGGGAGCGTGCCGGAATTGGTAGACGGACTCGACTCAAAATCGAGCGCCTTCGGGCATGTGGGTTCGAGTCCCACCGCTCCCATCCAGCCGGTGATGGACACTTACGCCCGCTACCCCCTCGCGCTGAAGAAGGGTCGCGGCGTATGGCTTTGGGATCAACAGGGCCGGCGCTACCTCGACATGGTGGCCGGCATCGCCGTCTGCACCCTCGGCCACAGCGATGCCGTGCTGCAGCGACGGCTCTGCAAGCAACTGGGCCGCCTCCAGCACGTTTCCAACCTCTACCGAATCCCGGAACAGGAGGCCCTGGCCGCGGCGATCACCGCCCGCAGCTGCACCGACCGGGTCTTTTTCTGCAATTCCGGCGCCGAAGCCAACGAGGCCGCCATCAAGCTGGCCCGCAAGCACGGCCATCGGGTTCGTGGCATCGCCGAGCCTTTGATCCTCACGGCTGAGGCCAGCTTCCACGGCCGCACCCTGGCGGCGGTGACCGCCACGGGCCAGCCCAAGTACCACCAGGGCTTCGAGCCCATGGTGTCGGGCTTCCGTTACTTCCCCTACAACGACACCGCCGGCTTCGAAGCGCTGCTGGCGGCCTGTGAAGCCGAGGGTCCCCGGGTGGCCGCCGTGCTGCTCGAACCCCTCCAGGGGGAAGGTGGGGTCAACCTGGGTGATCCCGTCTTTTTCCAGCGGGTGCGGGAGCTCTGCGACGCCCACCAGATCCTGCTGATCTTCGACGAGGTGCAGATCGGCGTCGGCCGCAGTGGCCGCTGGTGGGGCTACGAACAGCTGGGGGTCGAGCCCGACGCCCTGACCATGGCCAAGGGCCTGGGCGGGGGGATCCCCATCGGCGCCCTGGCGGTGAAGGCCGCCGTGGATCACTTCCGCCCCGGCGACCACGCCAGCACCTTCGGTGGCAATCCTTTCGCCTGCCGGGCCGGCCTGACGGTGATCGAGGAGATCGAACGCCGGGGCCTGCTGGCCAAGGTGAGCGCCAACGGCGCGTTGCTGCAGTCCCTGCTCCAGGAACTGGTGGCCCGCCATCCCGCCACCCTGGCCGGCGAGCGGGGCTGGGGGCTGCTGCGGGGGCTTGTGCTGCGCGAAGGAGGGCCCACGGCACCGGAGATCGTCCAAGCCGCCATGGCGGAAAGCCTGCTCCTGGTGCCCGCCGGCCCCGGGGTGGTCCGCTTCGTGCCACCGCTGGTGATCAAGCCCCGCCAGCTGCGCAAGGCGGTGAAGCTCCTGGAGAAAGCTCTCCTCAGCCTGGCCTGAGCCGTCGCCCCGCCCGTGTCGTCCCTGCTGCCCCCCCCAGTCGACCTGGGCGACCTGCTCGAGCCCTTCGCCCGCCGCGGTGTCGACCTTGGGCTGGAGCGTCTGGGCCGCGCCCTGGCCGCCGGGGGGCACCCGGAGCAGCGCTTCGCCGCCGCCCAGGTGGCCGGCACCAACGGCAAGGGCTCGATCTGCACCTTCCTGCACGCCATCCTGCGGGCCGCCGGCGTTCACGTGGGCACCTACCGCTCCCCCCATCTGGTGAGCTGGTGCGAACGGATCGAGATCGATGACGCCTGGATCCCTGCCGCCACCCTGCGCAACGACCTGGCCCGCTGGCAGTCCCTCGGCCGCCGCCACCGGCTCACCCCCTTCGAGCTGATCACAGCCGCGGCCTTCGGCCGCTTCGCCCGTGAGCGCGTGGATCTGGCGGTGCTGGAGGTGGGGCTGGGGGGCCGCCTTGATGCCACCACCCTGCATCCGCACCGACCGGTGATCGGCTTCGGGGCCATCGGCCTCGACCATCGCGAGCACCTGGGCGACACCCTGGCGGCCATCGCCGCCGAAAAAGCCGCCGTGATGGGGCCGGGCTGCCGGGCCTTCAGTGCCGCCCAGGAGCCGGAGGCCCGCCGGGTGCTGGAGGCAGAAGCGCTGCGCTGCGGCGCCAGCCTGGAGTGGCTGGATCCCCTGCCCGCCCCGGCCGATGGCGGCCCCGCGCTGGGCCTGGCCGGGGAGCTGCAGCGCCACAACGGGGCCGTGGCGGTGGCCATGGCCCGGGCCCTGATGGCCCCGGACGGTCCGCTCGCCGGCAGGCCCCTCGACGACGGGATGATCCGGGCCGGGCTGGCGGCGGCCCGCTGGCCCGGACGGCTGGAGAGGCACCGCTGGCGGGGCCGCGAGTTGCTGATCGATGGCGCCCACAACCCCCCGGCGGCGGCGGCCCTGCGCCGGGAACTCGACCGGCTTGATGGCGGGCCGCGCCGCTGGCTACTGGGCATCCAACGTCACAAGGAGGGGGCGGCGATGCTGGAGCTGCTGTTGCGCCCTGGTGATCGGGCGGTGCTGGTGGCGGTGCCGGAGCATGCCAGCTGGTCGCGGCAGGAGCTGGCCGCCGCCTGTCCCGGCCTCGCCGACCAGCTCGCGGAGGCCGGCAGCCTGGCCGCCGGGCTGGACAGCCTGCTGGCACCCGGCCCGGTGCCGGTGGTGGCGGGCTCCCTGTTCCTGCTGGGCGCTGTACTTCCGCTGCTCAACGCGCCCCGGGCTGACGAAGCCCCGGCGCTGGGCCAGCCTGGGGAGGTTCCCGGCAGCCACGGCCCATGACGACGGCCTTCGGATCCGATGCTCCCCGGCCCGCGGGCAGCCCCAGGCGGCGGCTTGGCAACGCGCTCCTGGGGGGACTCCTGCTGGTGCTGCTGCTGCTGGCCCCCCTGCTGTTGGCCGCCCCCAGCGCCCGGGCCGACAACCAGGATCGGGTCGATTACACCCTCACCAACCAGAGCGGCAAGGACTTCAGCGGCCAGCAGCTGGCCGGCAGCTCCTTCGCTGGGGCCACGGCCCGCCAGGCCAGCTTCAGGGGGGCCGATCTGCACGGGGCGATCCTCACCCAGGCGGCCTTTCCTGAGGCCGACTTCCGCGGCGCCGATCTCAGCGACGCCCTGATGGACAAGGTGGACATGAGCGGCACCGACCTCACCGGCGCGGTGCTGCGGGGAGCGATCGCCTCCGGCAGCAACTTCACCGGCGCCACGGTCACCGATGCCGACTTCACCGATGCCCTGCTCGACCGGGTGGACCAGCGCCTCCTCTGCCGCGATGCCCGCGGCACCAACCCGGTGACCGGCGCCGACACCCGCCTCAGCCTGGATTGCGGCTGAGGCGCTGCTAAGGCGCTGCCGGGGCGCCCCTAACCCGTCCAGCCCCGCAGCTTGCCCGGATTCATTAGTCCGCCCGGGTCGTAGGCTGCCTTGGCCGCCACCTGATCGTCATCCACCACCCCGAGGCCGCCATCCTCGACGGTGATCACGTGGGGATTGAAGGGCACCGCCCCCAGCTCACAGCACTGGGCGACGAGGTCGGCCAGGGCCTGGGGCCCCTGCCAGCGCACCAGGGGCAGGGCCGTCAGCCGCGGCGCCCCCTGATAACGCACCCCCTCCAGGTGCCAGAGCACGTCACGTCCCCAGCGCTGGCGCACGGCCTCCAGCAGCGGCGCCTCCGGCCGGGGCAGCAGCAGTTGCAGGTAGGTCCAGTCGGGCGCCTGGGCCCGCCAGTGCAGGGTGGTGTGGTTCCAGGTGAGCTCCCCCAGGGGCAGGCCCCGAGCCCGTCCCGCCTCGGGCGGGCTGCCCTGCCAGCGGAGCTGGCCGCCCCGGGCCGCCAGCCACCTTGGCAACAGCTCCAGGGTGTCGGGGGCGGCATGGAGCAGCAGCCGGTGCTCCCCTGGATCAGCGGCGGGACAGCCGGTCGGCCAGGGCATCCGGGCTGCCACCGGCGCCTCCAGCAGGCAGAGGGCATGGAGCAGGAGGGCGGTGGTCGGCAGTTGGCGGGAGGTCTCCAGGGCCTCCTCCCAGCGACTGAATCCCACCACCAGCTGCTGCCAGGCCACCGCCTCGGTGCTGGCCAGCCGCAGGGCGGTGATGATGCCGTTGGTGCCGTAGGCATGGTTGAGGGGCGCACTGGCGGCGGCATCGAGCCGCAGCAGCCTGGGTTCGGCTTCCAGCGTCACCACCTCCAGCCCCAGCAGGTGGCCTGGATCGCGCAGGAAGCCCCAGCGCAGCGACCCCAGCCCGCCC
>JBBQIH010000058.1:0-10423 GCA_038324725.1 Cyanobacteriota bacterium
AGCACGATCGAGTTGGACGTGGCCCTCCTCGATGCCAGCGGCCGCAGCGTGCTGAACCTCACCAAGGATGGCTGGCGCGCCAGCGGCACCTGGGCGGAGGAGGGGGAGACCGGCACCTGGGAGGAAGCTGACGCGGGCCTGACGCTGGCCATGCGTCCCGGGCAGAGCGGCCGCTTCCAGCTGGCGGTACAGCTGCAGGATTTTCTCGATGAAGCGGGCCAGCCGCTGCCCAATCCGGTTGTTGTGCGCGGCAGCGTCCACAACCACAGCCTCGATGCTCCCCTGCTGCTGTTCACCGCCGCGCTGACGCTGGCGGTGGTCCAGGTGCTGCTGCTGGCCTGCTACAGCGTCAGCCGAGGCCGCTGGGTCCGGCGCAGCCAGGAGGCTGACGCGGCGATCCGCTGTGAGGCCGGTGGCCCCGGACTGCTGCGGGTGGGCGTGGTGGCGCGTTGGGAGCTGCCCCATGACAATCCACCCCACGGTCAGCCCCCGGACCCGGCGGCCCTGGAGCTGCGGGTGAGTGATGCCCTGGGGCGTCCTCGTCTGCGGCATCGGGGGATGGTGGTGGTGGCCCACCGCTCCGACGATGGCGACCACTGGTTGTCCGTACGCCACACCCTGCACCTGCGGCTTCCGGAGCGCGGCAGCTACCGCTTCCGGGTGAAACTGCCGCAGGCGTTCCGCGTTGATGGCGACACCTGGGAGATCGAATGGCTGCAGCTCACCGTCGAGGACGGTCTGATGAGCGCCTGGCCGGTGGCTGTTCTGCCCCTGGATGGGGCGCTGGAGGCGCGCTGAGATGGCCGATGAACGCGGGGTGCTGATGCTGCTGGCCGTGGCGGTGGTCGCCATCGGCACCGTCACGGCCGTGACCCGTCCTGGCCTCTGGCGCCTCGGCCAGGACGGCACCCCCGCCGCCGGTAGCGGTGTGCGCTATGGCGGCAGCTACCGCGCCGGGCGGTGGGTGCCGATGACGCCCCGCAGGCAGGACTGGAGCGGCTTCCAGGGGCGTGGCCCCGGCGCGGCCAAGTGACGCCTCGCCGCCTTGCCCCCCTGACGCCCCTTCAGGTGCGGGTGCTGCTGGCGGCGGCAGCCATTTCCTCCAGCGTCAGCCTGGTGCTGGAACTGATGCTCGCCACCCAGGCCAGCTACCTGCTGGGTGACCATGCCCTGGCCACCGGCGTGGTGATCGGCACGTTTCTGGCCGCCATGGGCCTGGGCGCCTGGCTGAGCCAGTTTCTGGCCGCTGGCCCCGAGCCCGGCTTCGCCCTGCTGCAGTGGTTTCTGGCCGTGGAACTGGCCCTGGCCCCCCTGTGCCTGTTGGCGCCTTTGGCCCTGTTCGCCCTCTTCCGGCTGGGCGGGCCGGTGTGGCTGGGCCTGGTGATCTGCACCGTGCTTGTGGGGGTGCTGGGTGGGATGGAGGTGCCGCTGCTGACCCGGCTGTTGGAGAGCGGCCAGCAGCTTCGGGTGGCCCTGGCGCGGGTGCTGGCCCTCGATTATCTGGGCGCCCTGGTGGGGGCCCTGCTGTTTCCCCTGGTGCTGCTGCCCTGGCTGGGCCTGCTGCCCACCGCCGGATGGCTGGCCCTGGTGCCCCTGGCCAGTTGCGTGGCCATCGCCATCGCCTTTCCGGTGGGGCGCCCCTGGCGCGGCTCGATCGCTGTGGCCGTTCCGCTGATCGCCCTGGCGAGCTGGGGGCTCGTCCCCCTGGGGGATCGGATCGAGGATGGCCTTTACGAGGATCCGGTGGTGAGCCGTCTCCAGAGCCGCCACCAGCGCATCGTGCTCACCCGCCGCCGCGACGACCTGCGCCTGTTCCTCGACGGCCAGCTGCAGTTCTCAAGCCTCGATGAATACCGCTACCACGAGGCCCTGGTGCATCCGGCGATGGCGCTGCAGGGCCGGCCGCAGCGGGTGCTGCTGTTGGGGGCTGGCGATGGCCTGGCCCTGCGGGAGGTGCTGCGCTGGCCCGGGGTGCGGCAGGTGGATGTGGTGGAACTGGATCCAGCCGTGGTGCGCCTGGCCCGGGAGCAGCCGTTTTTGCGGCGCCTCAACGGCGCCAGCCTGGAGGACCGGCGGGTGCGGCTCCTGATCGGCGATGCCTTCGAGCGGGTTCGGCAGCTGCAGGGCACCTACGACGTGATCATTGCCGACTTTCCCGACCCGGCCACGCCACCGCTGGCCCGCTTGTACAGCGTCACTTTTTACGGGCGCCTGCTGCAGCGCCTCGCCCCGGACGGGATGCTGGTCACCCAGGCCTCGACCCCCTTCTTCAGCCCCAAGGTACTGGCCTCAATCCAGGCCACCCTGGCTGAGTTGAACCTGGCCACCCGGCCCTACGGGGTGGATGTGCCGAGCTTCGGCCCCTGGGGCTTCGTGCTGGCCCACCGGGGCCAGTCACGGCCGCCCCAGCCCCAGGCGCTGCTTCCCTTCCAGGGCCGCTGGATCGACCAGGGCCAGCTCGATCGGCTCTTTCCCCTGAGCCGGGATCTGTCCCTGCCGCCGGGGGAGAGGGTGTTGCCGAATCGCCTGCACCGGCCGGTGCTGGCTGACTACCAGCGCCAGGGCCGCTGGCGGCAGAACTGATCGGCGCCTTTCGCGGAGTCGGTCCACCAGCCTCCATAAGCTGAGCCAGCCGGCCTGGATGGTCCGGCCACCGAGCGCAACGATGGCTGTCTGGTTCCTCCTGCCCCTGCTGCTGCTGGCCGCCGTCGCCCTGCTGCTGCTGCGGCGCGCCCGCCTGCGCCGCCGTGCCCCGCAGCTGCTGGGGCGCACCCTGTTCAACCTCACCACCGGCGACATCGTCCAGTACGACGGCCGTGACTGGGTGGTGGAAGACCGGCTTCTCTATGACGACGGCGGCTTCCAGTGGCTGGAGTACCTGCTGCGCGACGGCAGCGACGGCCGCTGGCTCAGCGTCTGCGAGGACGATTGGCTGGAGGTGAGCTGGCTGGAGGACGCCCCGGCTTCGGAGCTGGAGGGTCTGACCGCCGACTTCCCCGATCACCTGCGCTGCCGCGGCCAGCTCTATCACCTCAAGGAAACGGGCCGGGCCTCGGTGAGCGCCGCCGCTCGGGTGATGAACCGGCGCCTGCAGGGTTGCCGCTTCGGTGATTACGAGGGGGAGAAGGGCCGTGTCTTGTCGTTGGAGCGCTGGGAGGAGGGGGACGATCCCGGCCCGCCTGAGCTCAGCCTGGGCCTGCGCATCGACCCGGCCGCCCCGGTGCTGCTGCCCGGTGATGGGCGCACGGTTTATCGCTGACCAGCCGATCGCTGACCAGCTGATCGCTGACCAGCTGATCGCTGGGCTGCTGGATCCTCCAGCAGGGCTTCGGCACTGCTGAGGTTGTCGGCCGATGCGGGAGTGCGGTCGCGACGCCAGCGCAGGATGCGGGGGAAGCGCACGGCCAGGCCGCTGCGGTGACGGCTGGAGCGTTGCAGGCCCTCGAAGCCCAGGGTGAAGACCTGCAGCGGTTCGACGGCCCGCACCGGGCCGAAGCGCTCGGTGGTGTGGCGGCGTATCCAGCGGTCCAGCTCATTGATCTCGCTGTCGTCGAGCCCCGAATAGGCCTTGGCGAAGGTCACCAGACGGCCGTCGTCATCCCAGAGGCCGAAGGTGTAGTCGGTGTGGAGGTTGGCGCGGCGGCCGCTGCCGGGCTGGGCATAGAGCAGCACCGCATCGAGTTCCATCGGCTCCAGCTTGTGCTTCCACCACAGCCCGCGGCGCCGGCCGACGCCATAGGCCGAATCGAGTGCCTTGAGCATCAGCCCCTCGGCGCCCACCGATCGGGCCTGCTGCCGCAGGGCTTCAAGATTGTCCCAGCACCCCAGCGGCAGCACCGGGGAGAGGCGCAGGAGCCCGGCGGCGGGGGTGGAAACCGCCTCCGGCAGCCGCCGCACCAGAGCCTCCAGGGCGGTGCGGCGCTGGCTCAAGGGCTCGTGGCGCAGATCCTGTCCCCCCTGCTCCAACAGGTCGTAGGCGACGAAGGCCGCCGGCCACTCGCGCAGCAGGGCGGCACCGGGCTTCTGGCGCCCCAGCCGCCGCTGCAAGGGGCCGAAACCGGCGGGCTGGGTCGCGTGCGCCGGCCAGACGGTCAGCTCCCCATCCAGCACCGTGCCCGGCTCCAGAAGCTCGGCGCCGGCCTCCAGTTCAGGGAAGCTGGCGTTGATCAGCTCCTCGCCCCGGCTCCAGAGAAAGGTCTGGCCGCCGCGGCGGATCAGCTGGGCGCGGATTCCGTCCCACTTCCACTCCACCTGCCAGCCGGCGGGGTCGGTGGTGGCCAGGCGCTCCGACTCCAGGGGGGAGGCGAGGCAGAAGGGATAGGGCCGGCTGATCGGGGGGGCCGCCCCGGCTTCCAGGGGTGCCAGCAGGGCCTGCATCGCCGCGGCGGTGGGCTCGAAGCCGCCCATCAGCCGGTGCGACAGCTCCGCCTCCTCCAGCCCGGACACCGCGGCCAGCGCCCGGGTGACCAGGCCGGCCGCCACCCCCACCCGGAAACCGCCGGTGAGCAGCTTGTTGAACAGGAAGGCCTGCCCCTCGGGCAGCCCCGCCCAGATCGCCAGCACCGCTTCCGCCTGCGCCTTCCCCTCCAGGGCAGCCAGGGCCGGCAGCCGCGTCCCCATCCACTCGACGAGGGACAGCTCCAGGGGCGGGGCCGGCGGCAGGGCCAGCTGGGGGAGCAGCAGGGCGATGGTCTCGGCCGAGTCCCCCACCTGGGCGTGGCAGGCGTCGAACAGCCACTCCGGCAGGCCGGAGCGCTCCAGAGCAATCTGCCGCAGCCGCCGGCCGGTGATCAGCCGCCGCCGCCGCTTGCCCAGCAGCAGGGCCAGGGCCCAGGCGCCGTCGGCCGGATCGGCGGCACTTAAGTAAGTGGCCAGAGCCTCGACGCGGGCCTTGGTGCCGCTGCTGCGCTCCAGCTGCTGGAAGAGGTCGGCGAAGGCCCGCATCGGCTCAGGCCAGGGGCGCCTCCGGCAGCCCCAGCTCCCGGCGCCAGTCGGACAGGGGGCGCTCCCAGCCCTCCTCGAGCTTGATGCTGATCAGGCAGCGGGCCGCCAGCCCCATCTCGAAGCCGCGGGCCAGGGCGCGCAACAGGGGTTCGAGTGGCTCGTCGTCCTGGAGGGTGCCGAGCAGGCCGCCGAAGATCAGCAGCACCGCCAGGGGGGAGCGCACCTGGGCCAGGTTGAAGGCCTGCAGTCCCAGTTCCCCAGGGCCGTCGATGCCGAAGCCAGTGAGCACGTGCACGATGTCATGGGTTTCCCGCAGCCGGTGGGTGAGGTACTCCGTCGGGGTGGTGATCGGCCGGGGATCGATCAGGCTCTCGGGCGTCAGATTCAGACGCTTCAGTTGCTCGGCATAGGTGCGGCCCAGGCTGCCCTCGGGCAGGGCCGCCAGAGCGGCCATGTCGATCGGGGCGGGCCGCCAGCCCTCCGCCACCAGGGCGGCCATGGCCGGGTTCTCCAGCAGGTGACGCTGCATCTGGGTGGCCAGGGGACTGCCCTGAAGGCTGCGCGCCACGCCGAAGACGCTGTCGAGTTCCGTGGGGTTCTTCAGGAAGGCGGCGAGGCTGGCCACCATCCGCAGCGACTGCAGGCGTTGCTTCAGGTTGATGAACACGGAGGCGACCACAGCGGAACGGCTGGGCCAGTCTCGGTCCCAGGCCTCGACGGTGACACGGGCCGATGTCATCAGGACGCAGCGTCGGGGGAGGCCACCGCTGTCGCCACTGCCGCGGCCACGTCCCCCTCTTCACTGCGCTGCCCCTCGAATGCCCGCCCCAGCGGTTCCGCCGCCAGGCCCTCCTCCTCCCGCAGGTCGCGGGCCAGGCCGTCGCTGTTGCCGTGGGTCACATACACCTGCCGGGCGCCGCAGTCGCGCACGGTGCGCAGCAGGCCGTCCCAGTCGGCATGGTCGCTGAGGGCGAAGCCCCGCTCGAACCCCCGTCGCCGCCGGGCCCCACGCACCGCCATCCAGCCGCTGACGAAGGCCGTCTGGGGATTGACGAACCGCTTCATCCAGGGGGAGCGGTGGGCCGCTGGCGGAGCGATCACCAGGCGCCCCGCCAGCGATTCGCGGCGGGGGAGCTCACTCAGCGGCCGCGTCGGGGGCAGCACCACCCCTTCGCTCCGGTAGGGCGCCATCAGTGTCTGCACGGCCCCATGCAGCAGCACCTCCTCCTCCACTCCCAGCGCCGCCAGTTCCGCTAACAGCCGCTGGGCCTTGCCGAAGGCATAGGCGAACAGCAGCGAGGGGCGCTGGGGGGCCTCGCGCCACCAGGTCAGGATCTCGGCCGCCACCTGCCGGCCGGGGCGCCAGCGGTAGATCGGCAGCCCGAAGGTGGCCTCGGTGATCAGGACATCGGCGGCCACCGGCTCGAACGGGGCGCAGCTGGGGTCGTCATCCCGCTTGTAGTCGCCACTGATCAGCCAGGTTTCCCCGCCCGCGCTGATCCGGATCTGGGCCGAGCCCAGCACGTGCCCGGCGGAATGGAAGGACACCAGCGCCCCGCCGAGGCGTCGCTCCTGGCCGTAGTCCACCCCCGTCAGGGTGATGCCGGCCCCCAGCCGTTGCCGCAGCACGCCCTCGCCCGCCGCCACCGCCCAGTATTCACCGCAGCCCGGCCGGGCGTGGTCGGCGTGGCCGTGGGTGATCAGGGCCCGGCTCACCGGCCGCCACGGGTCGATCCAGGCGTCGGCGGCCGGACAGTAGAGCCCTTCAGGGGTGAGTTGGATCAGGCCATCGCCCGGCAGGACCATGGTGCGCGCAGGCCGCGGTGGCGCCGCTGACAGGAGAAGTCCGCATCCTGGCGAGCTGGCCCGTTGACGGCGAGGGCCCGCCCCCCTAGCCATGGGTCAGACATCTCCACCGGCCCCATGACACTCGACAGCCACCGCGAGGAACTGGAGGCCACCGCGATGGCCCTGGCCCGGCCGGGCACCGGCCTGCTGGCAGCCGATGAATCCACCGGCACCATCGGCAAGCGCTTCGAGGCGATCGGCCTGGACAACACGGAGGACAACCGCCGCGCCTACCGCACCCTGCTGGCCACGGCCCCCGGCCTCGGCGAGACGATCAGCGGCGTGATCCTCTACGAGGAGACCCTGTTTCAGGAGGCCGCCGCAGTGCCTGGCCAGCCGGGCGGATCGATCCTCGAGCTCTTCGCGGCCCAGGGGCTGGTGGCGGGGATCAAGCTGGATCTGGGCGTGGAGCCCCTGGCGGGCGGCCTGCCCGGCGAGACCTGGTGCACCGGACTCAAAGGGCTGCGGCAGCGGGCCGCCCGCGCCTACGCCCGCGGCGCCCGTTTCGCCAAATGGCGGGCGGTGCTGCGCATCAGCGCCGATGGCTGTCCCTCGGAGCTGTGCGTGCGTGAGAACGCCTGGGGGCTGGCCCGCTACGCCCGCACGGCCCAGGAGGAAGGACTGGTGCCCATCGTGGAGCCGGAAATCCTGATGGACGGCGACCACGACATCCTCACCACTGCGGCGGTGCAGGAGTGGGTGCTGCGCTGCGTCTACGAGGCCCTGGGCCAGAACGGGGTGTTTCTGGAGGGCACCCTGCTCAAGCCCTCGATGACCCTCCCCGGCGCCGACGGGCCGGAGCGTCCCAGCCCCGAGCAGGTGGCCGCCTTCAGCGTGCGCACCCTGCGGCGCAGCGTGCCCCCGGCCGTGCCGGCGATCCTGTTCCTCTCAGGCGGCCTGGGCGAGGAGGAGGCCAGCGTGTTCCTTTCGGCGATCCATCACGCCGCCCCCGACGCCCCCTGGCACCTGGGCTTCTCCTACGGCCGGGCCCTGCAGCACTCCTGCCTTAGCCACTGGCAGGGAACCGATACGGCGGCGGGTCAGGCGGCCCTGCTGGCCCGCGCCCGGGCCAATGGGGCGGCCGCCCGCGGGGCCTATGTCCCCGGCACCGAACCCTCTGATGATGCCGCCTCCCTGTTCGTGGCCAACTACAGCTACTGAGGCAAGTCCAGGGACCGTGCCTCAGGCACTCATGGCCAGCATGCGCTCGATCGGCACCAGGGCCTGGCGGCGGATGTCCTCGTCGAGTTCGAGGGCCGGGGCCATGGTGTGCAGGCACTGCCACAGTTTTTCCAGCGTGTTCAGCCGCATGTAGGGACAGGCGTTGCAGCTGCAGCCATCAGCTCCCGGGACTTCATAGAGCGTTTTGGTGGGGGAGCGGCGCCGCATCTGGTGCAGGATGCCCGGCTCGGTGAGCACGATGAAGGCGGGGGCCGCACTGGTTTCGGTGCGCCGCAGCAGCTTGCTGGTGGAGCCGATGAAGTCGGCCAGATCCAGCAGGTGCTGCTGACATTCCGGAT
Source organism: Cyanobacteriota bacterium (assembly GCA_038324725.1). Lineage (GTDB taxonomy): Bacteria > Cyanobacteriota > Cyanobacteriia > PCC-6307 > Cyanobiaceae > Cyanobium. The sequence continues at coordinate 8,313 of JBBQIH010000058.1, forward strand.
GGGCGATCACCTCGGCTTCGGGGTGCTCCTGGCGCAGCCGCAGCAGGGCCTGCTCACTGAAGGTTTCATGGACGATGCAGCTGCCCGGCCAGAGGGTCAGCTCCCGGCCGCTCTGGCGGGCGACCCAGCGACCCAGGTTCTGGTCGGGGGCGAACAGGATCGGTCGATCGGCCGGAAGCTGCTGAACCAGATGCACGGCGTTGCTGCTGGTGCAGATCAGGTCGCTCTGGGCCTTCACGGCCGCGGAACAGTTGATGTAGCTCACCACAATGTGGTCCGGGTGGTGGCGGCGGAAGTCGGCGAAGGCGTCGGCAGGGCAGGCATCGGCCAGGCTGCAGCCGGCCTCCAGATCGGGGAGCAAGACGGTTTTGCCCGGGTTGAGGATCTTGGCGGTCTCCGCCATGAAGTGAACGCCGCAGAAGACGATCACGTCGGCGTCGGTGCTGGCCGCCTTACGGGAAAGTTCCAGGGAGTCACCGATGAAATCGGCGCCATCCTGGATGGCGTCGTCCTGGTAATAGTGGGCCAGGATGATCGCGTTGCGTTCTTTTTTGAGCGTGTCGATCGCGGCGGCCAGCCCATGGCGCGGCGGACACGTCCCCGGAACAGCGAAAGACGGATCCGAGCGGTTGACCGATTCCCGGCCATGCTGGTCGGGGGGCTGGGTCAGCGTCTGCGTGAAGACCAACCGATACCCCGCCCCATGCACGATGATCCAAGTCTAGGAAGCGGTTGGTATTGGCTGAGCTGAACATCGCCATCGCGGGGGATCTGCACGATCAGTGGGATCGCAGCGACCATGACGTGCTGGATCTGATCCGTCCGGATGCCCTGCTGCTGGTGGGAGACTTCAGTGACGGCAAGAGCCGCATCCCCGAGCTGCTCGCCACGTTGGAGCTGCCTTTGGCCTGCGTGCTCGGCAACCACGATGCGGGCAAGGACGGCAGCGGCCGCACCCTGCGGCACCAGCTGGAGCTGTTGGGCGAACGGCACTGCGGCTGGGGCCTCAGGGAGCTGCGTCCCCCGGGCCTGGCTGTGGTAGGGGCCCGTCCCGGGACCGCCGGCGGTGGCTACCACCTGTCGAAGGCCGTCCGGGCCGTCTATGGGCCGGTGGGACTGCAGGAGTCCGCCGAACGCATCACCCGGGCGGCCCTGTCCGCCGATCCCCAGCTGCCGCTGGTGCTGTTGGCCCATTCGGGCCCCAGTGGCCTGGGCACCCATGTGGACGACCTCTGTGCCCGCGACTGGAAGGCCCCCGCCTGCGACTGGGGCGATCAGGATCTGGCCCTGGCGGTGGAGCAGATCCGCCGCCGCCGCCCACTGCCCCTGGTGATCTTCGGCCACATGCACCATGCCCTGTGCCACCACCAGGGGGAACGGCTCAGCTTCCGGCGCGACGCCCAGGGCACCGCGTTCCTCAACACCGCTTCCGTTCCCCGCCATGGCGTGGATCAGCAGGGTCGGGCCCTGCGCCACTTCAGCTGGGTTGTCTTTGACAACGGCAACCTGCGCCACATCAGCCACCGTTGGTATGGCATCGACGGTGCCCTCCACTACGAGCAGACCCTCTGGACGGCGGCTCTGCCGGCGGCGGGCGTGCTGAGCCCTTGCTGATTCACGCCTGCATCAGCAGCCATGGCTTCGGCCACGGCTCCCGCACGGCGTCGGTGCTCTGTGAACTGGCCGCCCTGAAGCCCGACTGGCGACTGGTGCTCTCCACTGGACTGCCGGAAGCGTTCCTGGAGCTCTCCCTGGGCGAGGTGCCCTTCGAGCAGCGTCGATGCCGCTGGGACGTGGGGGTGATCCAGGAGGACGCCCTGGGGGCCGACGTGGCCGCCACCCTGGCGGCCCTTCATGACCTCGAGGGGAGCCTGCCGGGGCTGGTTGAGGCCGAGGCCACCTGGCTGGAGGCCCAGAACCAGCCGATCCTGGTGCTGGGGGATGTGCCACCGGCAGCGGCCCTGCTGGCCAGGCGACTGAGGGTGCCGCTGGTGTGGCTGGCCAGCTTCGGCTGGGACACGATTCATGCCCCCTTGGGCCCGGACTTCCAGCCCTTCGTCGACCGCCACCGTCAGCTGTATGCCCAGGGGGATCTGCTGCTGCGTTGCCCC
>JBBQIH010000059.1:0-10413 GCA_038324725.1 Cyanobacteriota bacterium
GTGGACCGGCGTGCCGGTCAGCCGGCTCATGGAAGGCGAGATGCAAAAGCTCATCCGGCTCGAAGACGTGCTGCACGAGCGGGTGATCGGCCAGGACGAGGCGATCGAGGCCGTGGCCAGCGCGCTGCGCCGCTCGCGTGCGGGGCTGCAGGACCCCGACCGACCGATCGGGACGTTCCTGTTCCTCGGCCCCACCGGCGTGGGCAAGACCGAGCTCTCCAAGGCCCTGGCCTCGCAGCTGTTCGACAGTGAGGAGTCGATGGTGCGCATCGACATGAGCGAGTACATGGAGAAGCACGCCGTCAGCCGGCTGATCGGAGCGCCTCCCGGCTACGTGGGCTACGAAGAGGGCGGCCAGCTCACCGAAGCGGTGCGGCGCCGGCCCTATGCGGTGATCCTGTTCGATGAGGTGGAGAAGGCCCACCCCGATGTGTTCAACGTGATGCTGCAGATCCTCGATGACGGCCGCGTCACCGATGGCCAGGGGCGCACGGTGGATTTCACCAACACGGTGCTGATCCTGACCAGCAACATCGGCAGCGCCTCGATCCTCGATCTGGCCGGCGATCCGTCCCGCTACGGGGAGATGGAGAAGCGGGTCAACGAGGCGCTGCGGGGCCACTTCCGCCCCGAGTTCCTCAACCGGCTGGATGAATCGATCATCTTCCGCAGCCTGCGGGAAGACGAACTGCGCCAGATCGTGGCCCTGCAGGTGCAGCGGCTGACGCGGCGGCTGGAAGAGCGCAAGCTGGCCCTGCGGGTGAACAGCGAAGCCCTCGACTGGCTGGCCGCCGTCGGTTACGACCCGGTGTACGGCGCCCGTCCCCTGAAGCGGGCGATCCAGCGGGAACTGGAGACGCCGATCGCCAAGGCGATCCTGGCGGGCACCTTCCCGGCCGGCAGCACCATCGCGGTGGATGTGGAGCGCCTAGGCGAGAACCCGCGCCTGCGTTTCCGCCTGGCCGAGCCGGCCGAGATCCAGGCGGTGGAGCCGGCACTGGTGGGATGAGGGCGCGTTGATGGGCGCTGGGCCACCTGGGTGATGGGGAAACGGCTGAAACGGCTGGTGGCCCGGCTGCGCCTCTACTGGTTGGCGGCGCGGCTGTATGAAACCTGGCAACTGCTGGCCCGGCCCCACAACCACGGTGCCCTGGTGGCGATCTGGCACCAGCAGCGCCTGCTTCTGGTGCAGACCAGCTACCGCCACGGCCTGGGGCTACCGGGAGGGGGACTGGAGCGACAGGAAACGGCACGGCAGGCGGCGGTTCGGGAACTGACCGAAGAGCTGGGGCTACGGGTGACGCCGGACGAGCTGGTGGATCCCTGGCAGATCACCGAAACCTCGGCGCTGGGGAAGAACACTGTGACCATCTTTGCCGTGCGGGCGGCGCGCGAGCCGGCGATCCAGCTCGACGGCCTCGAGTTGGTGGCGGGCCACTGGCTGACGACGGAAGAGGCGCTGCGCCGGCCGCTCGTCAGTCACGTGCGGGACTATCTGATTCAGAGCGGTTGAAACCGGCCGGTTCGGAAGGGGTCAACCAGCCCACACCTCGGCCAGTTCGATCTGCAGAGCGGGGAACAGCGGTGCGGCATCGAGCTCCATTGCGGGGGCGATGCGCTGCGGGGCAGCCGCTCCGGCCGACCAGATTTCCACCGCCTGCTCAGAAGGGATCAGCAACCAGCCGAGCTGGGCGCCGTTGGCGCGGTAACGCTCCATCTTCTGGCGCAGGGCTGGGAGGCCGCGGGGTCCTTCGTCAGAAGGGCTAGCCAGTTCCACCACCAGATCGGGGCAGAGGGGAGCAAAGCCGCGGCGCTGCTCGGGGGTGAGGGCGGTCCAGCGGTCGAGGCGCAGCAGCGAGGCGTCTGGGCTGAGGACAGAACCATCGGGGAGGAAGAATCCGCTGGAGCTGTCGAACAGCTTGAGCGGCAGGCCGCTGCGGCGCATCGCCAGGGCCAGCAGCACCAGCAAGGCGCTGTTGCGGGCGCCGGTTTCACTGCCCGTAGGGGTCATGGCGATGAGTTGACCGTCTGATGTGAGCTCAAGCACCGCCTCGGGGTTGGCCTGGCAGACCAGTGCGAACTGCTCCGGGCTCAGGCGCAGATTCCATGGCAATGCCAACGGCTCCAGCACTGGAGCGGATGGACTGTGGGTTGGTGCCAGGGACATGCGGCGTGCACCCGAGCTCAGCGACTCAACAGTAAGGGCGATCACAAGGAACTCGCTGTACACATCCGGTCCTGCAAGCCATCGAGGAGTGAGGCGGCGCTTTCACGCAAAGCCAGGCGATTGCGGAGACTGAAACTGGCGTCTTCATAGGGATTGCCATTAGCGAGGACCATCAATCAACTCGATGCTCCCTAGCAGATGTGTGCCAGGGATCTGTCATCAAAAAGGTCGGTGGACAGCCCTGGGGTCTTCTGAACCATGGCGCCCGGCGCCTCGAGCATCAGGAATCATCCGCTCCAGAGAGTCTGGGGACCTCGCGGCAGAGTGTTAGCTCAAGAATCGATTCAAGGCGAATCACACGGGCATTCAGGGATCCAATGCGTCGTTGCTGTTCTTGCATCAAGACCGCTATGTGCTCAACGCGGTTGTTCATGCGGATCACGGTGGTGAGGGTACCGAGAATCCGATCGGTCACGCTCATGCGGATGGAACCTGGTCCATGGCGGTGTTGGAAGCGCGGACCATCGCCTGGAACCACCTCGGATGACAAGCCGTAAGCCTCACCGGCCTGACGAAAGAACTGGCCTAGGGACAGACCCATGGATCGGGCACGTTGCGTGAACGCCTCCTTTTCCTGGGGCGTCATCAGGACGGCCACTCGCTCTGTAGAGCGAACGGACTGAATGGCCACAGCAAGCTGTGCATGTGCTGCACATGCCAATGGAAAACAGGGCTGCCAGCAGCAGGGTGTGCCCCCATCCCGCCTCGCGGGCCAGGGCGATCCAGAGACTCACGCGGCCACCAATTCTTCCAGCCACGCCTGGAAACGGCCCAGGTCCGTCTCGATCCCTGGCCAGAGGGCGATGGCCCGCTGGAGCAGCAGCCGCACCCGATCCGCCTCCAGTTCGTAGGCGTAGAGATGGCGCACCACATGGCGGAAGGCCAGCAGTTCCGCCAGCCCCACCCGCACCGGCGGGGCTGGCCGCGACTCGGTGGCGATGGCCTTGCGAAGTCGCAGACACCGCTCAGCGCCGGTGTACAGACTCTGGAGGCGGAGGGTTGCCGAGTCGAACGTTTCACTGCTGGCGCTGCCTGCCTGCATACGGCCTCCGAGCCGCTCCAGGCTGCCAACCAACTCCGAAAGCTTGTCCCGCTCGATGCGCAGATCGAGCTGCAGATCGCTCAGCCTTCGCTTCAAGGGATCGGAGGTTGGCATCAGGCCGTGAGCCTCACAACACGGTGGCCCGCTCCCGGATGCGCTGCTGCCAGTGGGGCGGCAGGCTTTCCAGGCGCACCAGATCGATCGGGATGGCTGGATCATGGCGGGAGGCCGCCAGGCTGTCGAGCTCAGCCGTGGCGGTGAGCAAGGCCTCCGGCGGCAGACCAGCCACGGCCAGGTCAATGTCAGAGCTGCTGTGGGTGAGGCCCTCAGCTACCGAGCCGAACAGCCAGATGCCCTCAAGGCCAGGCCAGCTCGCGCGCAGCAGGGCCGCTGCCTCAGGGGCCAGGCGCTGGGCCGCCCGCTCCCGGGCCTCCGCCGAGGCGATCGCTTCCTGCCGGCGCTGCTGCCAGATCTGTCGCTGGGCAGGGCTCACAACCATGAACTGAGCCGAATCGCACCCTGCCGTTGCGCCGTCACGCCTCAGGCGGCCAGCGCCGCCACCAGGGCAGGGTTGGCATGCCAGCTCCAGGCCCCCTCCCGTACCGCCTCGATGCCCAGCTCGGCCCGGAGCTCCTCAAGGTTCTGCTCCATCCGCTCCTCCCAGATCACCGGGAACAGCGGCCTGGCTTCGGCGCCGATGTGCAGACCCTTGCTGATCATGCCGAAGGCGTAGCTGGCGGTGCGCGCCTGCTCCGCCGGCGTCTCCAGCTCGTCGATGGGGGTGTCGTTGCGGAACCAGTTGAGCAGCAGCGCCATCAGGTCGGTGAAGGCCAGACCGGGATGGGAGAACTGGGCCACACTCATGCTGATCACACCCAGCTCGCCGAAGTTGTCGAGGCTGAAACCACTCACAATGTGGTGGATGTCATGGGTGGCGTAGACGCGGTAATTGATGTAATCGGCGTCGGTTTCGAGGTTGGCGTAGAAGTCGGGGCCGGGGAAGAAGTTGATGTCGTAGCCCATCGCCCCCAGCACCGTGGCGTAGGTGTGGCCCAGGGTGCCCTTCGGCAGGGCCCGCAGCGCCGCGGCGTCATAGGGGCCGCTCAGCCGCCGCGCCTCGATCAGCGCCACCGCTGCCGGATCCCGCCCGAGCAACGCCCGGCAGACCTGCATCGGTCGCGACTGGCGCAACCGATGGGAGAGCAGAAAAACGTTGTTGGCCGAAGCGCCAGCGCCAGCGGCCAGATCGGCGAGTTCCAGGAACGAACGGATGTTGTCGTCGGTGGCGATCCGATCGAGATAGCGAAATCCCATGGGTGCGGCGCGGGGCGGAGGGTGCACCCAGGGAAACTAGACGTGACGCCAGCCTCAGCTCACCAACGCATCGATCCGGCGGGCCAGTTTCACGTCCAGGTCCGACAGGCCGCCGGTGTCGTGGGTGGTGAGGTTGATCGTCACCCGGTTCCAGACGTTGCACCACTCCGGGTGATGCTCCAACGCCTCGGCCGCCAGGGCCACCCGGGTCATGAAGCCGAAGGCGGCCGAAAAGTCGGCGAAGCGCACTTCGCGGTGCAACTTGCCCTCCCGCACGGTCCACTGCGGCAGTTCGGTGGGCAACGCGGCGATCTGGGCGGGGGTCAGGGGTTTGGCAGCCATGGCGGGGAGGGTCAGGGGGTCAGGGTCATTCGCCGAGCAGATGCAGGCTGAGGCGGCGGCGGTGCGGGTGCGCCCGGTGCTCCCACAGATACACCGCCTGCCACATTCCCAGCAGCAGCCGGCCCGACTGGAACGGCAGCACCAGGCTGGTGCAGGTGAGCGCGGTGCGGATGTGGGCGGGCATGTCATCGGGGCCTTCATCGTCGTGCACCCAGGGCCCCTCCTCGGGCACCAGGGCCCGCAGAAACGCCGCCAGATCCACCAGCACCCTCGGGTCGGCGTTTTCGTTGATCGTCAGCGAACACGAGGTGTGCTGGCTGGCGATGGTGGCACTGCCCATCTGCAGGCCGCTGGCGGCGATCAACCCGTTGAGGGCGCTGGTGATGTCATCGAAGCCCTCACCTTTGGTGCTGATCTCGAGCGAGTTCAGGGTCTGGCGCAACATCGGGGCCTCCAGGCAATGGTCAGCCGGCGGCGGCCACCCGCAGGGCCGATCGCTCCGCGTCGATCGTGGTCAGGTGGCAGGCCTGGGGATCCCAGAGGATGTAGCTGAAGCAGCCCGGGATATCGGCCATCGACAGCCGCCTCACCCCGGTCAACAGATGGGCGTTGCGCTCATGGCAGGCCCGCAGCCGGTAGTTGGGGATCTTCGAGGAGAGGTGGTGGATGGCGTGGCAACCGATGTCGGCCGAGAACCAGTTGAACAGCGGCGGCAGCTCCAGATCACTGGTGCCTTCCAGGACGCCGGTCATCTCGCTCCAGCCGGCGGTGGCATGGGCGTAGGAACCGGGGAAGTTGTGCTGCACGAAGAAGATACAGATGAAGATCGCCGCCGCACAGGCCATCACCGGGGTGTAGATCGACCAGAACACTCCGGCACCGAGCCAGTGGGCCATCAGCCACCAGGAGCCGATCACGGCGATGTTGTTGGCCACAAGGTGGCGGAATTCCTCGTTGGTGTACCAGTGCTTGGAGCGGTAGCTGGCAAGGATCTGGCCGAGGCCCATCGGCTCAGGGCTGCGCAGGCAGGCCATCAGGTGGGGGAGGAAGCCCGCCAGCCCCAGCACCAGGGCCACACGGGGCTTGATCACCAGGTAGAAAAAGCCACCGGGGAACAGCATCGCCGGGTGGCGCAGCACGCCATAAAACCGCTGCTGGCCGGGGCTGAGCTCCGCAAAGACGCTGGTGGTCACCAGGGCCGACGGTCCCTGGTACTTCTCCCAGTCACCGTTGTGGCGGTGGTGGTACGCGTGCCCCCGCGACCAGGGGTACTGGGGGATGGCGCTGAGCACCCCGAGCAGGAAGCCGAACACCTGGTTGGCTCGCCGGCTGCGGAACAGGGAATCGTGGCCGCAGTCGTGCATCAGCGAAAAGATGCGTGCCAGCAGCAGCACCATCAACACCATCGTGGGGATCAGCAGCAGCGGCGCCTGCTTGAGGCTCCAGTCGGCGACCCACCAGAGGGCCGCGTAGGGGATCACGGTGTTGGCGATCTGCCAGCCGCCGCGCAGATTCGAGCTGTCCATGAAGGACTTCAGCTCGAAATCGCCGCGTGTCGGCTGTCGAACCACGGCGTTATCGGACAGGGTGGTGGGCGAGTATCCCTGCTGCAATGCAAACCTTCGATCGATCAGGCGATCTTAGGCAAGGATTCGGCGGGCCGTTCGTCTTCGCTGTGCAGGACATCTGAATAGGATCTGGCTGCGAAATGCTGCGCCCCCCAGGTGAGCGACCTGATCGTGGTTGGCAGTGGCCTGGGCGGCCTCTGTGCCGGCGCCATCGCCGCCCGCCATGGCCTTGATGTGGTGGTGCTCGAGGCCCACACCACCCCTGGCGGCGCCGCCCACGGCTTTCGCCGCGGCCCCTTTCAGTTCGAGTCCGGTCCATCGCTGTGGAGCGGCCTGGGCCGCTGGCCCAGCACCAACCCCCTGGCCCAGGTGCTGCGGGCGGTGGGGGAAACCGTCTCTGTGGCCACCTACCGCGACTGGGGCCTGCTGCTGCCCGAGGGGTCCCTGCGGGTCGGGGTGGGGCAGGGGCCCTTCCTGACCCTGCTGCGTGAGCGGCGCGGCCCGGCGGTGGCGGCCGAATGGGACCGCTTCCTCACAGCCCTCCAACCCAGCTGCGACGCGGCGCGCTCCCTGCCCCTGCTGGCCCTGCGCCCCGGGGCGGGGCTGGCCACCACCCTCGGCGGCGGCAACGCCCTGCGCCTGCTCGGCCAGGCGGGGCGGCTGGCGGCCCTGGGGGGAGCCTTCGGGCCGATCGCCCGCCGCCACCTCAGCGATCCCTTCCTGCTGCATTGGGTCGAGCTGCTCAGCTTCCTGATCTCGGGCCTGTCCATGGACCAGACCAGCGCCGCCGCCATGGCGACCCTGTTCGGCGAATGGTTCGAGCCCGACGCCGGCCTCGACTACCCCATCGGCGGCAGTGGGGCGGTGGCGGCGGCCCTGGTGCGCGGGCTGGAGCGCCACGGCGGCCGGCTGCGCACCGAAGCGCCGGTGGCGGAGATCCTGGTGGAACGGGGGCGGGCGGTGGGCGTCCGGCTCGAGAACGGCGAACGCCTCGAGGCCCAGCGGGGCGTGATCGCCAACACCAGCCCCTGGGATCTGCTGTCCCTGCTGCCACAGGACGCGGTGCCCTCACGCTGGCGGCGGCGCCAGGCGGCCACCCCGGCCTGCGCCAGCTTCCTGCACTGGCACCTGGCCCTGCGGGGTGACGACCTCGACCACCTGCCGATCCACCACGTCTGGGTGGGCGACTGGCAACGGGGCATCGGCGCCGAACGCAATGTGGTGGTGCTGTCGATGCCCTCCCGGCTCGACCCGTCCTGCGCCCCACCCGGCCATCAGGTGCTGCACGGCTACACGCCGGCCAACGAGCCCTGGGAGCTGTGGCAGGGGCTGGAGCGGGGCAGCGCCGCCTACGACGACCTGAAAAAGGAACGCTGCTCCGTCTTCGGGCAGGTGCTCTCCCAGGTGCTGCCCGACTGGCAGGAGCGGGTGGTGATCGAACTGCAGGGCACCCCCCTCACCCACCGTCGCTACCTGCGCACGCACCAGGGCAGCTACGGCCCGGCCTGGCCGGCCAGCGGCGGCCCCTTCCCCGGTGGCACCACCCCGATCGAAGGGCTGGTGCTGTGCGGTGCCGGCGTGTTCCCGGGCATCGGCGTGCCCCCGGTGGCGGTCAGTGGCGCCATGGCGGCCCACCGCTTCGTATCGGCGCGCCGGCAGCGGCAACTGCTCGAGGAGATCGGCCTGACGGACCTCTAGGGCAGCAGCGCTCAGAAGTGCCGCAGGGCCTTGTTGCCCAGCTGCACCTCGCGCAGCAGCAGCAGCACCGCCGTCATCAGCGATCCCATCGCCAGCACGAACAGCAGGGCCACCAGGGGGGTCAGGTCGATGGTGGCCACGGTGCTCAGGAACAGCACCATCACCACCGTGGCCACCAACAGGAAGCTGGTGGTGGCACAGGCGAAGGCCGCCGAGGCCAGGGTCATGCGGCGGCGGTGCAGCAACAGCTCCCACTGCAGCTGCCGCTCCTGAGCCTTGGTGGCGGCAGGATCGTGAGCCTTGATCACCCGGGCCCGGTCGATGATGCGCGACAGGCGGGTGGTGATCACCCCCAGCAGGCCACTGATCCCCGCCAGCAGGAACACCGGCGTCACCGCCAGCCGGATCGTCTCCGCCAACCCCACGGAGTTCGGGGTGGCCACCAGCAGGATCAGAGGCAAGGATCCACAGCGCGCGGCAAGCAACTTAGGGCGACAGCCCCTGCCAGCCTGCACAGGCGTTCGCCTGTCCCCCGCCCGCCATGACCACGATCGTCTGCCGCTACGAAGGTGCCCTGCGCTGCGCGGCGCAGCACGCTGCCTCCGGCTCGCGGCTGATCACCGATGCCCCCGTCGACAACCAGGGCAAGGGGGAAGCGTTCTCCCCCACCGACCTGGTGGGCACAGCCCTGGCCACCTGCCTGCTGACGGTGATGGGCCTCGTGGCCGAACGCGAGGGCATCGCCCTGGAGGGCGCCGCGGTGCGGCTGGAAAAGGGCATGAGCGGCAGCGGCGAGCGCCGCATCGCCCTGCTGGAGGCCTGGATCGACCTGCCGGCCGGCCTCGGGGCCGAGCAGCGCGAGCTGCTGATCCGCGCCGGCGAGCGCTGCCCGGTGAAGGTCAGCCTGGAAGGCTGCGTGCCGATGCGGCTGCACTGGACTCCGGCGGCGGCGGACTGAGGGTGACCCCCACCTCCAGCTGCTCGAGTGGAGAGATGGGGTCCACCGGCACCAGCAGCACCATGGTGCTGGCGGCGGGCCGGGTGCCGGGATGCTCCTGGAGGATCTCCAGCGCCACCATCGTCTTGCGCCACTGCAGGATCTTGCCCTCCAGCAGGGCCACGAAGTCGTCACAGGTCCAGCGGGCCCCCTCGCCGCGGCAGGGGTAGCGCTCCAACACATCAAGGATCTCCATTTCCCGCAGCGGCGCCGCATCGGCCGGGTCCCACACCAGCAGATAATTGCCATCGAGGGCGTTGGCCTCCAGCAGACTCGCCTCACTGGCCAGCAGGGTGTCGAGGGCCATCTCGTCATCGTCCCGCTCGATGGCGGTGAGCAGGGCCTCCAGCACCAGCTGGGTGTCGTCGTCGAGCTGGTCGCAATGGACCGTGAGCAGGCCAGTCACCGCCAGTTCAATCTCCCCGAGCGGCAACACCATCGTCAGGGCCCGCAGGATGGCGCTGAGCACGTCACCGGCTTCCTCGCTGCCGGACTCGTCGTCCAGCACCAGATCGGGGTCGGCCATGAACCGTTCGATGGCCGCGAGCACCAGGTCCTGCTCCGGAGAAGGGGGATGCATCGATCCGGCAGCAGACGTCACGTAGCACCACCATGGCGCCGCCAGCGGCAGGGCGCAGCGCCCATGGGGTCCCCCCTTCACCAGAGCAGGCGGCAGGGGAAGGTGGCCAAGGCGGGTCGATGCTCACCCGTTGCAAGCCCGCCAGCAGCCGATCGAACGGATCGCGATGCGGCTGGGGGTGAGCGCCGGCGCGAACGCCGTGCTGCAGCGGCACCTGCCGCGCCCAGGGTTTGCCGTCCTTGGCCACCAGGATGGTTTCGCCGGCATGGGCGGCGTCGATCAGCCGCGAGAACTGGGTCTTGGCCCCATGAACGTTGACGGTGCGACTGGCTGACGGTGCCGGTGGCGCCATGCTGGCCGCACCGGCTCGACCGATCCCATGCCCGCAGCGGCTCCAGCCCTCGACCAGCTCCAGCAGCACCTGCACACCACCCGCCTGCTGGGTTCGATCAGCAGCACCCTCTATTTCGACCAGAACACGGTGATGCCCGCCGCCGGTGCCGCCTGGCGCGGTGAGCAGCTCGCCCTGCTGGCCGCCCAGCTGCACGAGCGCCAGAGCAGTGCGGCCTACGCCGACCTGGTGGCCGCCGCCGAAGCCGAACTCGGCTCCGACGCGCCCCCGCAACGACACCGCAACCTGCAGCT
>JBBQIH010000060.1:0-10344 GCA_038324725.1 Cyanobacteriota bacterium
TGCAGCCAGCCGGGAAGAGCCCCAGGGGCGGGAGCGAATCCATCCATCATTGGATTGCCCGGGGCGACGGCCCGAACCCCGTGGCGCCTCAGCCCCCTGGCGGTGAGGCGATCACGCACCGCCACCACATGGCAGCGGTGGTGGCCCATCAGGGCCCACTCCCAGGGATCCCATTCGCTCCCTTTGGCCCGGTGGTAGCCATCGGCCAGTGGGGAGCGGCCCCAGCCGGCAGGAGGCGGCGAGGCCCAGGTGTGGTCACTCTTCGGGGTGCCCAGGAAGCCGTAGGGACTGCCGCCTGCCCAGGCCAGCAGCAGGGGCAGAAGGTCGCCCACCGCCAGGATCGGCCAACCCTGCCGGCCCCAGCGGCGCACGATCCGCCATTGGCGCCAGCTCAGCAGCGGCAGCCCTGCCGCCAGATCGTTGAGCAGTCCGCGCAGGCTCTGGTTGCTGAAGCCGCCGCTGGGCAGCGGCAGCCGCGGGCCGACCCGCCGCAGCTCTCCGGCCGCTTCGGCGCCGGCGTAGGCCTGGCCCACCCCCACCAGGGGCAGCACCTGCACCTGCAGACCAGGGACCTGATGCCGGAGGGCCTCGATCAGCCGCAGGGCGATCAGGTCCTCCCCATGGCCGTTGCTCAGAACCAGCAGGCGGGGGGTGGACATGCCATGGCTGATACGATCCGCTGCGGGGAGTTTGCTCCCCGGCAGGCGGCATGGCCAAGTGGTAAGGCAGAGGATTGCAAATCCTTTATCCCCAGTTCGAATCTGGGTGCCGCCTCTGCAACAACCGACGTTCTCCTGCTCGCCCCCTGCGCAGGAGCCACGGCACAACGACCGGCGATCGGTGGCAGACTGCGACGGCCATGCCAATGAGGATAGAGGTGGGAGCCAACACCACGGAACAGCCGGATCCGTTCGTGGCGCTGCTCAGCGAAGACTGCCTGGAGATGATTGAAAAGATCCAGGCCTATCGCGAGAGGATCCAGCTTCCTTCCACGCCCACAGCGATTCTGGAAGATGCCATCATCGAGTATTACACCGCTCTCAAAAGAGTAGGCAACTGGTAATAGCCCGGCCGTGAGGTGAATGCTTTCTCGGGATTCATCGTTCCTGATCTTGAGTCCTTGATTGGGGGCTGCGAGGCCCTGAACCGACGATCAACTCAGCCCGCTTCCTGTGCAAGTTCATGGAGGATTCCGTGAGCACCACCCATTGGGCCAGGGTGGAGCAATGCTCCTCAAAGGGGGGGCGGTCCAGACGCAGTGGGCGCCAGGCCCCGGCCACGATGTCCTGATTGAGCTCCGAATGGGGCAGATCATCGTTGGTGATGATCAGCCAGCGGTACTGGGCCTTGAAATGGTCGAGGTACTCGCGCACCAGTTGGTTGGGAAGATGTTGCAGGACATCCTTCACCAGGATCAGATCGGCGGCCGGCAGGCTGGCCAGGTCCTCGAAGAGCTGGAAATGAATCGTGTCGCTGGCGTGGCGGTCGATGTTCGCGGCCACCACGGAATCGACGATGTCGATCCCCGTATAGGTGATGTCGCCCCAGTGGATCAGCCGGGAGAACTGCCAGTCGCCACAGCCGAAATCAACGACGCTGCGGATGTCATTGAGCTGCAGAAAGCGCTGCAGGGTAGCGATGTACTCGCCATTGAACTCAGGTCTGGACCCATGGCCTGAGCCGCCCCCCCATGTGTCGCGTTGATAGATGCGTGTGAAGGCGTCCTTGGTCGACATGCCGGATGGTGGGTAATGGCACCCTAGCGGCGGCGTCTCTGAGGTCCGTCGCGTCGGCTCAGGGAAGCACGCCCATCAGCAGGGAGATCAAGGCGAAGCCGACCACACCCAGCAGGGCCAGCAGCGACGTGGACTGGGGCATGACCACCATCTGAACAAACCAATAATAAAGAGAACCTGAAGAGGGGCGGGGCTGTCTGTGGCGTTCGTTGCCGAACGTCATTTCCATCCGGCCCAGGGGCCGGACCCTGTCAGGGAGAGGCGTCCGCCTGCCACTGCTGGCCGTCCGGGCCGACGGCCTGGCAGCGGAAGGAGCGCCCATCGAGTTGGCAATGTCCGCTGGCGAGCTGCGCGGTGGTCAGACCCATGGCGGCCGTGGCCGCGCCGAAGCCCGCCTGGCCCACGGCGCTCACCCGCAGCCGCAGGGGCCAGCGCGGCTCGCAGCGGCTCGCTCGACACTGCATGCCCCTGGAGCCTTCTTCCAGAACCCCGGCGAAAACAAGCTGGCGATCAAGAAAGGCTCCGGTGCTGCCGGGTTGCAGAAACCGGACGGTGAGCAGGCCCTCCATCTGTTGATCCAGCCGCAGCACCCGGCAGGTGGTCGGCGGCGGCGCCGGTTGGGCCTGGCTGCTGCTGCTGACGATGCGGCAGCGCCGCAGGTTCCCTTCCCACCGGCCGAAGTCCTCGCCGGGCAGGTCCTGGGCCTCCAGGGCCGCCCATGGACCAGCCAAGGCCAGCAACAGCGCCAGACCCGCCCGACGTCCCCGGCAGGGCCGGAGCGTCAATAGCCCGAGTCGGCGACGCAGATCCCCTGGCAGCTGATCCCGTTGCTGGCCGTTCGGCCGCAGTGGGAGCAGAGCACCGGCTCGGGGGCAGGCCCGGCGGGCAGGCTCTCGGCGTCCAGTGGTCCGTTGGCGCCAGCTTCGCTGGGGGGAAGCGGCACCCGGACGCCCGGATGGCTGGTCATCGCATGTCCCTTGGGGACGGTTCGGTTCGATCATGGCAACGCAGCGAGAGTGTCGCGATCGTTTTGGCCGACCCTTCCAACCCCTTGTCAGCGCCTGAGCCGTCGGCTGTCACCGGGGTCGGGGTGGGCACCTGGGCCTGGGGGAATCAGTTTCTCTGGGGCTATGACCCTGCCCAGGACGCGGAGCTGGGCGCCTGTTTCCGCCGGGCGGTGGACCTGGGACTGAGCGTCTTCGACACGGCCGATTCCTATGGCACCGGTCGCTTCGGGGGGCGCAGCGAGTCGCTGCTGGGCAGCTTCGTCGAGGCCCTGCCGCCGGACCGGCGAGAAGGGCTCACCGTGGCCACCAAGCTGGCCCCCTTTCCCTGGCGCCTGGGCCGACGGGGATTCGAGCGGGCCTTCGAGGCGTCCAGGCGGCGACTGAGGGGCCATCTCGACCGGGTCCAGTTGCACTGGAGCACGGCGCGCTACGCCCCCTGGCAGGAGGGGGCGCTGCTGGAGGGGCTTGCCGACCTCCTCGAACAGGGGCGGGTGGGCAGCCTGGGGGTTTCCAACCTGGGCCCTCGCCGCTTGCGCCTGGTGCACGAACGGCTGGCCAGGCGGGGGCTGCGGCTGGCCAGCCTGCAGGTGCAGCTGTCCCTGCTGGCGCCCGATGCGCTCGGCGTCGATGGGGTGGCGCCGGTCTGCCGGGAGCTGGGCATCCAGCTGCTGGCCTACAGCCCCCTGGCCCTGGGCCTGCTGAGCCGGCCGCCGGGGGAGGGCCAGGGCCTTCCCCCGGGACCCCGGGGCCTGCTGTTCCGCCGGCTGCAGCCCCGCATCCAGCCCCTGCTGCAGACCATGGAGCGGATCGCCCGCGCCCACGACGCCCCGATGGCGGCCGTGGCGATCAACTGGTGCCGGGTCCATGGCGCCCTGCCCTTGGTGGGGTTGCGCCGCGTCGACCAGGCCGAAGCGGCGGCCGCGGCCACCACCTGGTGCCTGGACGACGGGGAACGGCGTGATCTGGACCGGGTGGCGCTGCGCTGTGAGGGACGCATGCCGGCCAACCCGTTCCAGAGCGGTTGAGGGCCTCAGGCGCTGAGGGCGTCGGCCGGATCGGGGCTCAGCACCACCGGCAGGGCTGCCGGCCGTGGCTGGGGGGCCTCGGCCCGCTGCAGCAGCCGGACCACCTGGGGGTCGGCCGGTTCGCCGGCGAGGCTGCCGTCTTCGCCGGGGCCGCAGGCGCTGAGGGCCTCCTGCAGCAGGGAATCGAAGGTGGAGCCCGGCAACCGGTGGCGGGCCAGTTCCAGGAAGGCGCGGGCAAGGGATTCGCCCGCGGCCGCCCGCAGCGCCGGATTGGAACGCCTCAGTTCCTGCTCCTGGGCGATCGAGTTCAGGAATCGTTGGGTGATGTCCCGCTTGGTGGTGGCTCGGATGCGGGTGTCCTGGTCGGCCTCGCTCAGGGAGGTCTGGGCCTCCAGTTCCTGCAGGCGGCGGTTGAGGCTGTCGAGGACGTCCTGGGCCTCCTTATTGATATGGGTGAGCTGGCCGTCGGAGAGGCGGGGCAGGTCGGCCACGTAGACCTTGCCGTGGTCCCGCAGGGTCAGAAAGGTCGGCCGCTGGCCACCCGTGCCCTCACGCTGCTGGACCATGGCGCCGCCGTCACGCAGGCGGGGACGCGGCTGCTGGGGGCGCTGGGGCGGAATCGGGCCGGCCGAACTACGGCGGCGGGTGATGCGTCTGGACGTATCGAACATCGGGCAACGAAATCTTGGGAGCGTCTTGGGAGCGAGAGGGGCCTGGTCATGACGGAAATCACGCCAGCGCCCCTAGGGAAATGGGCGAGTTCAGGACCACCGTCGCTTCAGTGCGGCAATCCAGCCAGGGGGGACTCCCCCGGCTCACCTGCCGCGATCCTGCCGAGTTCCCAGGCCTGATGGCCCGAGGACCGGCAGATGTTGATGATGCCAGGCAAGGCCGCCGGTGGCACCACCAGGCAGAAACCGACCCCCAGATTGAAGGTGTTCCACAGATCGGCCTCCGGCACCTGGCCCCGCTCCTGCAGCCAGCGAAACAGGGACGGACGCTCCCAGCTGGCCGGGTCGACCACGGCATGGACCCCCGGAGGCAGGCAGCGGGGCAGGTTCTCGGGCAAGCCGCCACCGGTGATGTGGGCCATGGCGTGGAGTGGCAGCCCGGATCGGCGCAGGTCCTTTACCAGCGAGGCATACAGCCGTGTTGGAGTCAGCAGGGCCTCGATCAGTCCGTTGTCGGTTTGCGGCAACGGCGTGGCGGCGTCGACGGCCTCGGCCTCCAGGATGCGCCGCACCAGGCTGAAGCCATTGCTGTGCACTCCGCTGCTGGCCACCGCCACGATCCGGTCCCCCGGGCTGACCCGCGCCCCGTCGATCCGTTCCTCCTCCTCCACCACCGCCACGCAGAACCCGGCCAGGTCGTAGCGGCCGGCGCCGTAGAAGCCAGGCATCTCGGCGGTTTCGCCCCCCAGCAGGGCGCAGCCGCTCTGGCGGCAACCGTCGGCGATGCCTTCCACCACTTCCGCCATGGCCTCGGGGCCGAGCTTGCCGGTGGCGATGTAATCGAGGAAGAAGAGCGGTTCGGCGCCGCTGGTGATCACGTCGTTGACGCACATCGCCACCAGATCCAGGCCCACCCCGTGGTGGCCGCCGTGGGCCTGGGCGAGCTCAAGCTTGGTGCCCACCCCATCGGTGCCGGCCACCAGCAGGGGACGCTTCATGCCGTCCGGCAAACGGCAGAGACCGCCGAAGCCCCCCAGTCCACCGATCACCTCCGGCCGTCGGGTTGTTTCGACACTGTTTCTGATGCGTTCCACGAAGGCGCGGCCAGCGGCGACGTCCACGCCGGCAGAGCGGTAGTCCATGGGGCAAGGGTCAGCGCTGCACCGATCCTGCATCGGCATGGGGCCGCGGGGTTCGCCTGGAGAGCCCGGGACGCGGCCAATCATGGGATTGGCCCATGTTCCCATCGCCTCGGCTTATGTCATGGATCAAATGCACTGATGTTTCGCTAGCGTCCATGGGCCAGTGAGGCCAGTGGACGGCAGGAAGGGTGGCAAAGATGAAGAAAACTGATCGGTCCAGAGGCCTGTCTGCAGCGCAGTAGAGCCCTGCGGAGTTCGGATAGTTTTCCGATGTCGTCACTTTTTCTTAGGAATTCGCCAGGCCATTTCGGTCGCGTTCGACTCCACACCAACCTTTTGGGTTGGGTTGACGTCAATGCCCGAATGCCGTGATCAGGACCCTCCATTCCCTGATCCCGTGCTCCGCCGGTGTCTTTCGCTTGTCATGCGAGTCACTCAACTCCTGGGCGCCGCCGCCCTCCTCTTCACCAGCAGCATCGCTCCGGCCCAGGCCGGCTCCCTTACTGCCCTGCAGGCCCCAGGGAGTTCCGTTGCCATCCGCCCCGCCGGCTTTCCCTCCACCTGGGACCGTTTCGTCGAGGACATCCGCACCGTTCCCACGGCGAGCAATCTGATCGCCTCCGCCGGCAGGGTCACCACTGGTCAGGCCAGCTGGTACGGCCCTGGTTTCTTCGGCAACCGCACCGCCAGCGGCGAAGTCTTCCGCCCAGGCACGCTCACCGCTGCCCATCGCACCCTTCCCTTCGGCACCAAGGTGCGCGTCACCAATCTCTGGAACGGACGTTCCACCGTGGTTCGCATCAATGACCGTGGTCCTTTCCACGGCAACCGGGTGATCGACCTGGCCCACGGAGCCGCCCAGGAGCTGGGCCTCACCGCCAGCGGCGTTGCCCAGGTGAAGCTCGAAGTGCTGCCCTGAGCCTTCCTGTCGGCTGCGACCAGCCTCCGTCCGTTCAGCCCATCCGCCAATCTGGCCGGTGGGCTTTCTTTTTGTGCCGGTGCGACTGCTTCAGACCAGGGCTGACCTGAACGACTGGTGCCGTGAGCAGGCCGGCCGGCCGCTCCACTTCGTCCCCACCATGGGCAGCCTGCATGCAGGCCACCAACAGTTGTTGCAGCGGGCTTGCGAAGCTGTGCCCGCGGGCCGGCCTGCGGTCCTGCTCAGCGTCTTCGTCAACCCGCTCCAGTTCGGCCCGTCCGGGGATTTCGACCGCTACCCCAAGGATCTGGCCGCCGATGCCGCCCTGGGGGAGGCGGCCGGCGCCGAGGCCCTGTTTGCCCCATCGGTGGCGGAATTGTTCCCCGGCGGCGAGGCCCAGCTCACCGGGGTGGTTCCACCGGCTGCGCTGCGTCAGTCCCTCTGTGGTCCCGGTCGGCCCGGTCATTTCGAGGGTGTGGCCACGGTGGTCTGCCGGCTGCTGGCCCTGGTGCGCCCCGATCGCCTCCTGCTCGGGGAGAAGGACTGGCAGCAGCTCACGATCCTGCGCCGCGTCCTGGCCGACCTGGCCCTCCCGGTGACAGTGCAGGGCTGCGCCACCGTGCGGGAGGCCGATGGGCTGGCCTGCAGTTCCCGCCATCGCTACCTGAGCGCCAGCGAGCGTAATCAGGCGGCGGCCCTGCCAATGGCCCTGGGGGCGGCGCAGAGGCTCTGGCGCGGGGGCACGGCTAGCGCGGCGCTGCTGACGGCCTCGGTCCACCGCGACCTGGAAACGGCGGGCCTGGTGGTGGAGTACGTGCAGCTCGTGCAGCCCTTTACCCTGAGCCCCGTGACCGCCGCCGGTGGGATCTCCCTGTTGGCCGCAGCCGCCCATTGCGGCAGTACCCGGCTGATCGACCATGTTTTCCTGATGCAACGCCCGCCGATCGTCGCCATCGATGGCCCCGCCGGGGCGGGCAAGAGCACCGTGACCCGGGCCTTCGCCCGCCGCCTGGGTCTGCTCTATCTCGACACCGGCGCCATGTACCGGGCCCTCACCTGGTGGGTGCTGCATCAGGGTGTGGACCCGGCCGATCCCGCCGCCATCGCCCCCCTGCTCGACGACCTCGATCTGCAGTTGGAGAGCGATACCGGCGGGGAGCAGCGGGTGCGGGTGAATGGCCACGAGGTGAGCGAGGCGATCCGCGGCCCTGAGGTCACCGCCCTGGTGTCCACCGTGGCGGCCCATGCCTGCGTCCGGGCCGCCCTCACCGCGCAGCAGCAGGCCATGGGCCAGCGGGGCGGATTGGTGGCCGAAGGGCGCGACATCGGCACCGCGGTTTTCCCACAGGCGGAATGCAAGGTGTTCCTCACCGCCACGGCGGTGGAGCGGGCCCGCCGACGGGCGGCTGATCTGGCCCAGCGCGGCTTCGCCGTGCCGCCCCTGGCGGAACTGGAAGCCCAGATCGCCGAGCGTGATCACCTGGATTCCACCCGGGCTGAGGCCCCCCTGTGTCAGGCGGCCGATGCGGTGGAGCTGGTCACCGACGGCCTCGGCATCGACGCTGTGATCCTGCGGCTGGTGGATCTGTTCCGTGAGCGCGTGCCGGAGGATGCCTGGCCGGGCCCTGGGCCCTCCGGAGCCCCCTAAAGCCCTAGCTGGCTCGTTCAGCCTTCAAGGTCTCGAGCAGGCCCCCGCAGGCGTCCTCCAGCAAGTCCAGCACCCGATCGAAGCCCTCCTCACCGCCGTAATAGGGATCGGGCACCTCTTCGATGCTGTGGCGACGGCAGTACTGGGTGAGGGGGCCGATCTCAGCTGTGCCCTCCCCTCCCCCGGCCAGGCTTCGCACCGCCTTCAGGTTCTGCCGGTCCATCGTCAGCACGTGATCGAAGCGGCTCAGGTCGCTGCGGGTGATCTGGCGGGCCCGGCTGGGCAGGGCGATGCCCCGCCGGGCGGCGGCGCTGCGCATGCGCTCGTCGGCGGGCCGTCCCACGTGCCAGTCGCCGGTGCCGGCGGAATCCACACTGAAGGCGTCCTCCAGTCCCTGGAGCCCGATCAGGTGCAGGAAGACCCCTTCGGCGGCCGGGGAGCGGCAGATGTTGCCGAGGCAGACGAACAGGAGGCTGGTGGGGCGTTCCATGGCGACAGGGGAGGGCGGCTCAGGGGGGGTGGTCATCGGGCGTTCAGTCGTTTCAGGGCCACAGCGGCCCTCAGGCGCACCACCAGCGTGTCCTCCCGCTCCGGATCCAGGAGCTGCCCCAGGCTCGCCTCGGCCCGATCGCTGTGGGGATGGCCCGGGGGCATGGGCAGGGCCAGCCCCTCGAGCCCCACCGCCACGGCATAGCGCACGACCCACTCACCGTCGCCTCGGCCGCTCTCGAGGCCCGCCAGGCAGCGCTCACGCACCTGCTGCCGTTCCTCCTCAGCCAGGGACTCCAACCGCAGGGCCCCAAGACCCCTGGCGGCGGCCCGGCGCACGCTGGGGCCGACGTCGGTGGCCAGGGCGTCCTCGAGCACGTCCAGCCCGCGGATGTCGCCGATCCCCGCCAGCGCACGCACGGCCCAGGCCCGGGCGCCGTAGTTGTGGGCATCGAGATTGGCCAGCAAGGGCCCCACGGCGGCCGGGCCGAGGGCGATCAGGCCATCCACCGCGGCCACGGCGGCTCCCGGATTGTTGAACCCCAGCACCTTGACCAGGTGGGGCACAGTGGCCAGGGGGTCGTCGCAGGCGATCAGCCGGCGGGTGGCCAGCACGAGTTCCTCGGCACTGCCGGCCTGCTCGAAGGCCCTGATCCGATCGGCGGCGAGCCTGGAATCTCCGCTTGCGGCCGTCATCAGAGCAGGGCGTCCATCGCCATCAGCACGGCTTCATCATCGCTGCCCGACGCGCTGGCGGTGCCGTTCTCAACCAGGCCCCGCAGGGCGATCAGTTTGAGACTGTTCTCGGCGAAGGTGCGCCGGATGGGCTCGAGGGCGGGACGCCATCCCACCGCCCCCAGATCCATCAGGGCCGCACGGCGCACCTGCAGCTGGGGGTGCTGCAGCAGCTGGAGCAGCTCGTCGGCCCAGGCCGTCTCTCCGGTGAGCTGCAGCAGGGCCCGGCAGGCTGCACTGCGGACCAGGGGGCGCCCATGGCCGGTGAAGGGCTCGATCACGGCCAGGACGTCCGGTTCGGCCACGCCGATCGTTCCCAGGGCCTCCAGCAGCGCCTCGCAGGGTTCCTGCAGCCGGGGGCTGTCGCTGCGGTTGGCGCCGGCGACGTCGGGCCCGCTGGCCAGGCGGCGGGTCAGGATCGGCACCGCATCCATCGCTCGAAGCTCGCCCAGGGCACGGGCCGCGGCCTCCCGCAGGCCGTCGTCGGCATCGTCGAGCACCACCAGCAACTCGGGCACCGCCCGCCCATCGGCGATCTTCCCCAGGGCCCTGGCGGCATTGCGGGCCACGGCGTTGTGTTCCACGCCGGCGCCGACATCCCGTGGCTGGCGCTGGCTGAGGGCCGCCAGCAGCAGAGGCACGGCCTCTGGGTGACGGCTGCGCATGCGCCCCAGCCACCAGGCCGCGTAGTACTGGCCCGATTGGTCGTCTGTCTGGCGCAACTGCTCCAGGGCTTCGGCTTCACTGATCGGCTCACCGTCACCGGCCATGGGCTTGAAAGCGGTCGAGGGAGGGAATGGGGGAATGCTGCCACCCCCGCGGCCAGGGGGAATCGGCTCAAAAAAAAGGGTCCCCGAAGGGACCCAGAGGAATCGAAGAGCGAAGCGACTCAAACGAGGGCGCTGATGGCGTAATCGATGTAGTTGTTGGCGATGACGCCGGCATCGCCGGAGACACCGTGGTTGGCCTTGA
>JBBQIH010000061.1:0-10249 GCA_038324725.1 Cyanobacteriota bacterium
GGGCAGCGAATACCCCGCCGTGGTGATCCCTTTGCTCACCCAGCACTACGCCATGCTGCAACGCAACCTGGTGTACACCGGCATCACCCGCGGCAAGCAGCTGGTGGTGCTGGTGGGCCAGAAGAAGGCGTTGGCGATGGCGGTGAAGAACCACCTGGGCCGCCGGCGCCATACCAAGCTGGCGGAGTGGCTCCGCTGAACGGCCGCTCCAGGGACATCGGACCCGCAGAGGTCGGAGCCGATTCAGCCATGGCACTCACAGCCACAGCCGGCATGACAAGGCTCTCCGTTGGGGTGCCCTTTGGCGCAGACCTCGCTGCAGAACAGCAGGGCGCCGTTGCGGAACGGGCTGTTCTCTTGCACCGTGCAGTGGCAGCTCGGGCAGGCGCACTGCAGCGTGGCGGGTTTCTCCAGGGTCGCGTTCATGGCCTCTCCTTGCTTCGTACCGATGGGCCCAGTCTGGAGCCGCCGGCGCCGGGAAGGAAGGGCTTGCCGTACTGACAAGCCGGGCTGGCGGAATTACCAATAGGTCAGAGGCCACGACCAGGGCAGCGCGAGCCCAGACCCTGCAACCGGCCAAAGGGCGCCCGACACGGGGCGCCCTTCTCATTGGCCGCAGATCAGTGCACGCATCCGACGCAACGGTGGTTCCGGCTCCGTACATTACGGATCGCACCAGGCCTTACTCCATGCACGCGCTGTCGCTGCCCACCTGGTGGATCCACATCACCTCGGTGCTTGAGTGGACGTTGGCGATCCTGGCCGTACAGGCCTACGGGCGGCTGCGGCGAGAGGGGGGCTGGCGCTGGCTGGCCCTCGCCATGGTGCCGGCCCTGGTGAGCGCCATGGCCGCCTGCACCTGGCATCTGTTCGACAACAGCGAGGCCCTCAAGGGGCTGGTGGTCCTGCAGGCCGGCCTCACCGCCATGGGCAACGGAGCCCTGGCCCTGGCCGCCTGGAATCTGTTGCGCCTGCAGCGGCTGGAGCCGGAGGACGGTCCCTCGTGAGCCTGCCCCTGGCCGACTGGTTTGAGCGCCTCGGCGGCATCGATCCGGGACCGTTCTTTGTGCTCTCGCTGCTGCCCTACCTGGCGTTTCTGTGGTGGGCCCAGAAGGTGCGGGCCTTTCCGCGGCTGGCGTTGCGGGGGTTCCAGCTGACGTTGCTGTTCGTGGCCGTGACCATTGCCGCCGCCGTTGTGGCCCAGCTGGCCTATGGCCGGCAGCTGGCGGATGTGGATCCCCTCCACGGCGGCGCCGAAGCCTTCCTGACCCTGAGCAACCTGGTGGTGTTGCTGGGATTTCGGCCGCAGCAGGCCGATGGGCTCCAAACCAAAGCCGCCGCCGCACCCCCACCGCCCGAGGAACAGGAGCCAGCCGACGGACTCAGGTGAACAAGTCTTAAGGGGGCGGAGCACAGCTCGCCCTGACCCGGAAGATGGGGCGTCAGCAAGTGCATCATGATCGCTCCCCTCCTGGCCATGGCTCCCGCTTCGATCAGCTGGTCTCCCAAGGTGGCCCTGGTCATGATCGTCTGCAACGTCATCGCCATCGCCATCGGCAAGGCCACCATCCAGCAGCAGAACGTCGGCCTGCAGCTGCCCAACAATTCCTTCTTCGGTGGCTTCAGCCACGGCGCCATGCTCGGCACCACCAGCCTGGGGCACATCCTCGGCATGGGCGCGATCCTGGGTCTGGCCTCCCGCGGCGTCCTCTGAGGCCTCAGCGCCAGCCCAGCAGGTACGGCATGGCCCTGAGGCCGTAGCGCTCGAAGCGATAGCCGAACAGCAGGGCCGAGAGATCCTCCGCCCTGCGGCGTTCCAGCCCCCGCAGCACCTGGTCCAGCCGGCCATCGGCCTTCGGCCCGTGCAGGCCGAGCCAGGTGCGGCGCGCCAGCCGGCCGCTGAGGGACCAGCGCCAGCCCAGGGCACGTCTCAGCTGGGGTGCGTAATCCTGGAGCGCCCGTTGCACTGATGTCTGGCGCTGGCTGGCTGCCAGGGCCTGTTGCAGCAGGGGAGCCAGCACGGCGCTGCTGGTCAGGGCATGGCGGATGCCTTCACCGCCCAGCAGGTTGGCGGTGCTGACCGCATCGCCCAGTCCCACCAGACGGCCCCGTTGATGGGGTTCGCGGCGGCGGATCGTGCTGCGCACGAGCCCGCCATGGCGATCCAGCACCTCGAAGGCCGCTCCACCCGTTCCGGGCTCCAGCAGGCGCCGGCCCAGCTCCGTGATCAGGCCCCCCAGGGGTGGCTGCTGGCGCTGGGGATCCACCAGCCGGCACACACCGAGCTTCAGCACCCCCGGCTGCATCGGAAAGATCCAGCCGTAGCCCTGGGGCACCCAGTCGCTGCCGAGGCAGAAACTGAGCCGGTCGGCCCAGCGCTCCCAGCAGGCGGGTGACACCCGCAGCAACCACTCCAGGCCGGCGGCCCCCACCAGCCCATCCCGCGGCCGTTGCGCCGGGGGCGGATCCCCCAGCAGGGCCCGCGCCTGGCCGGTGGCATCCACGGTCCAGTCGCTGCTGACGCGCAGGGTGGTGCCATCGGTGCGGCGCAGCACCGTGACCATCCGCTCGCCCTCCTGATGGCTGGAGCAGGCGTGAAGCCCCAGCTGCACCCGCCCGCCCCAGCGACGGCACTGGTCGGCCTGCCACTGGCGCAGGGCGGCGAAATCCAGCACCACTCCCAGGGGTTGGGGCGAGGCCCAGGAGCGGCTGGCGCTGCCGGGACCGATCAACTGCCATTGCCGCCAGCGGCTGCCCACCACCTGCGCCGGCAGGCCGAAGGCTTCCATGGTTTCGAGCGGCAGGGCAGCGCTGCTGAAGGCGGAGCGGCTCAGGTTGGAGAGGCGGTCCACCAGGACGACGTCCACCCCTTGAAGGGCCAGACGCCGAGACAGGTCCCCGCCGGCCGGACCGGCCCCCACCACCAGCACCTGGCAGCGGAAGGAGGTCTCAGACGGCAAGGGCGGTGGGGACGGTGGCGCGAAAGACTGGGCCGAAGCGCTGGTAGATGCGATCAGCCATCTGGCCGGGGGTGAGCCCTAGGCGTTCCTTGCTCTGGTCGGGGCTGGCGTGGTCGACCAGCACGTCCGGGATGCCGATGCGCAGGACGGGGACGGCCAGCTCGTGGTCGTTGAGCGTTTCCACCACGGCGGCCCCGAAGCCACCGGGGAGGGCGCCTTCCTCCATGGTCACGACACGGCCGATGCGTCGCGCCAGGGGCAGGATCAGGGCCTCATCAAGGGGCCGCAGGAACCGGGCATTCACCACGGCAGCCCGGAGTCCCCTCTCCTGAAGCAGGCCGGCGGTGGCCATCGCGGGCGCCACCATGGCGCCGTAGGCAACGATCAGCAGGTCATCCCCGTCGGTGAGCAGTTCACCACGGCCAATCTCCAGGGGCCGCCAGCCCTCGTCCATCAGGGGCACCCCTTCCCCTTCCCCCCGTGGGATGCGGATGGCGCAGGGGCCGTCGTGGGCGATCGAGGTGACGAGCATGCGCTGCAGTTCGGCTTCGTCCTTCGGGGCCATCACCGTGAAATTCGGCACGGCCCGCAGGTAGCTGATGTCGTACTGGCCCTGGTGGGTGGGGCCGTCGGCGCCCACAAGACCGGCCCGGTCGAGCACGAAGGTGACCGGCAGCTTCTGGATACCCACGTCGTGGATGAGCTGGTCGTAGGCGCGCTGCAGGAAAGTGCTGTAGATGGCGACCACCGGCCGCAGGCCCTCGCAGGCCATGCCCGCCGCCATCGTGACGGCATGCTGCTCGGCGATGCCGACATCGAAGTACTGGTGGGGCAGCGCTTTCTCCAGCAAATCCAGCCCGGTGCCGGTGGCCATGGCGGCGGTGATGCCCACCACCCTGGAATCCTGCTCACAGATCTTGACGAGGGTCTGGCCGAACACCTTGCTCCAGCTGGGCGGCTTGGGCTTGCTGGAGGGATAGGCCTTGCCGGTGGCCAGGTCGAAGGCCGACTGGGCGTGATAGCCCACCTGATCAGCTTCGGCGTAGGGATAGCCCTTGCCCTTGGTGGTGGCCACGTGCACCAGCACCGGGCCCTCACAGCGGTGGGCCGCCTGGAAGGTGCGCACCATCTCGGGAATGTCGTGGCCATTGATCGGGCCCACGTACGTGAAGCCCAGCTCCTCGAACACGGCGCCCACCTTGGGCACCGCCAGCCGCTTCATGCTCTCTTTGAGGGTCTTGAGCTCGGTGGGCAATTCTCCATGCAGGAAGGGGAGGTGCTTCACCGCCTCCTCGGCGCTGCCGGAGAGGAATTGCACCGGCTTGCTGAGCCGCATGCGGTTGAGGTGGGTGGAGAGGGCCCCCACCGGCGCTGAGATCGACATGTCGTTGTCGTTCAGTACCACCAGCAACTTGGTGTGCGGCAGGTGGCCGGCATGGTTGATCGCCTCCAGGGCCATGCCACCGGTGAGCGCCCCATCGCCGATCACGGCGACGCATTTGAAGTCTTCGCCGCGGCGGTCGCGGGCCAGGGCCATGCCCAGGGCCGCCGAGATGCTGGTGGAGGCGTGGCCGGCGCCGAAGTGGTCGAAGCGGCTCTCGCTGCGCTTGAGGTAGCCCGCGACGCCACCCTGCTGGCGCAGGGTGTGGAAATCCTTGAAGCGACCGGTGACCAACTTGTGGGGATAGGCCTGGTGGCCCACGTCCCATACCACCCGGTCGTGGTCGAGATCGAGGGTTTGATAGAGGGCCAGGGTGAGTTCGACAACCCCCAGCCCCGGACCCAGGTGCCCGCCACTGGTGGCCACCACCTCCAGGTGCTTCTCGCGGATCTGGCGAGCCATGGCCTCGAGTTCAGCGATGCTCAGGCCGTGCAGCTGATTCGGATGGCTCAGCTCGCTCAGGTGCATGCCCTTCCTTGCTTCCAGATGGCCAATCTACGGCGTTCGCCCCGACCCACGGCGGCGAACGCCACCGTTCCAGGGTCGGGTTGCGACACTGGGGCCATGACCTTGGCCGACCACGACGACGCCTTCCCTGAGGCGACCGCCTACCTGCAGCGGATCCTGCGGGCCCGGGTGTACGACGTGGCCATCGAATCCCCCCTCGATCCCGCTCCCAACCTCTCCCGCCGGCTCCTCAACCAGGTCTTGCTCAAACGGGAGGATCTCCAGCCCGTGTTCAGCTTCAAACTGCGGGGCGCTTACAACAAGATGGTGGGCCTGCAGCGGGCGGAGCTCGACCGGGGGGTGATCGCCGCCAGCGCCGGCAACCATGCCCAGGGGGTGGCCCTGGCCGCCCAGCGGCTCGGCTGCACCGCCGTGATCGTGATGCCGGTCACCACACCGGACATGAAGGTGCGTTCGGTGGCGGCCCGGGGGGCCGAAGTGGTGCTGCATGGCGACACCTACGACGAGGCCTGCGAGGAAGCCCACCGCCTGCAGCGGCAGCGGGGACTCACCTTCATCCATCCCTTCGACGACCCGGACGTGATCGCCGGGCAGGGCACGATCGGCCTGGAAATCCTGCGCCAGTGCTCCAATCCCCCCGATGCGATCTATGTGGCCGTGGGAGGCGGCGGCCTGATCGCGGGCATCGGCGCCTACGTCAAGAGCCTCTGGCCCCAGGTGGAGGTGGTGGGCGTTGAGCCCAGCGATGCCGATGCCATGACCCGTTCCCTGGCCGCGGGCCAGCGGGTGCGCCTCGACCAGGTGGGCCTGTTCGCCGATGGTGTCGCCGTGCGCCAGGTGGGTGAGCACACCTTCGCCCTGGCCCAGCGTTGCGTCGACCGTATGGGCACGGTGGACACCGATGAGATCTGCGCCGCTATCAAGGATGTCTTCGAAGACACCCGATCGATCCTGGAGCCGGCGGGCGCCCTCTCGGTGGCGGGCATGAAGAAGGACGTGGCCCAGCGTCAGCTGCGGGACCGGACGCTGGTGGCGGTGGCCTGCGGCGCCAACATGAACTTCGACCGGCTGGCCTTCGTGGCGGAACGGGCCGAGCTGGGAGAGGAGCGCGAAGCATTGCTGGCGGTGGAGATCCCGGAGGAACCCGGCAGCCTGGCGCGGTTCTGCGCCGTCCTCGGCCAGCGCAGCCTCACCGAGTTCAGCTACCGCCTGGCCGACCCCCAGCTGGCCCACATCTTCGTGGGGGTGCAGATCAGCGGCCACCAGGACACCCGCCGGTTGATGGAGGCCCTGGAGTCCCACGGCTTCCCCTGCCTCGACCTCAGCGGCGACGAGCTGGCCAAGCTGCATCTCTGCCACATGGTGGGCGGACGGCTGCCGGCCAGTGCCGGTTCGGCCCTGAATCAGGGGGAAGAGCGCCTCTATCGCTTCGTGTTCCCGGAGCGCCCCGGGGCGCTGATGGCCTTCGTGAGCGCCCTGCATCCCAACTGGAACATCAGCATCTTTCACTACCGCAACCACGGCGCCGATGTCGGGCGCATCGTGGTGGGGGTGCAGGTGCCACCGGCCGAGCTGGAGGCCTGGCAGGCCTTCCTCGCCGATCTCCCCTACCAGCACTGGGAGGAGACCCACAACCCCGCCTACCGGCTGTTCCTGGGGGTGGTGGGACAGACCCTTCCGCCACAGGGCGCCGCCCATGCCCATGGCTGAACCCGCTCCCTTCTGCGGACTGTCCCTGCCGGCGCGGCTGGAAGCGATCCTTTACCTCAAGGGGCGGCCGCTGGAGCTTGGGGAACTGGCCGCCATCGCCGGCATCGAACGGGACGCCACCGAGATGGCCCTGATCACCCTGATGGCCGACTACGCCCACCGGGACACCGCCCTGGAGATCCACCAGGACGGCCAGCGCTATGCGCTGCAGCTGCGCGCTGGCCTGGGGGATCTGGTGCAGAATCTGCTGCCGGTGGATCTGTCGATCGCCTCCCTGCGCACCCTGGCCACGATCGCGCTCAAGAAGCGGCTGCTGCAGTCGGAACTGGTGGAGCTGCGCGGCTCGGGGGCCTACGAGCACATCAAGGAGCTGCTGGCCCAGGACTTCATCGAACGACGCCGCCAGAGCGATGGGCGCTCCTACTGGCTCAGCCTGAGCGAGAAGTTCCACCGCACCTTCTCGCTGAAGGCGGACGACCTGGCGTCCCTGGGCTCGCGCCTGGAGGCCGCCGAGACAGACGCGAGCCCGCCGACGCCCGAGGATGAACCGCATCCATAGAGTTGGCTGGCGGTTGCAGCCCCACCCTCTCGACCTTTTCCATGAACATCCTCGTCTTCCTGCTCCAGGTGCTGGCCCAGACCCTCAGCATTTACCTCCTGGTGCTGCTGGTCCGGGTGCTGCTGAGCTGGTTCCCCAATCTTGACTGGAGCAACCCCCTGCTCTCCAGCGTCAGCGCCATCACCGATCCCTACCTCAATGCCTTCCGGGGCCTGATTCCGCCCCTGGGTGGGCTGGACCTGTCGGCCCTGGTGGCCTTCATCGCCCTGCAGCTGGCCCAGAGCCTGCTGGGAGCCTCGATCGCCACCCTCTCCTCCGGCGGCCTGCCCTACTGAGGTGGCAAGTCGTCGGGGACGCCCAGGGCCTCTTCCAGGGGCAGAAGCTCATCGTCCACCCCGGCCCGGGTGCGCACCGGGGAGCTGAATCCCCTGGCCTTGACACTGCGGGTACCGAGCGGGCCGGGGGTGCCGGCCGGCACCGCCAGCCGAAGGGCGAAGTTGGAGCGCCCAGGCGGTACGTCGCCGATCGATCCCACCCGGGTGCGGTTGGGCAGCACCGGCTCACCGCTGGAATCAAGGATCAGCCCGAAGACATCGGTGTCCATGACGGCCTTGGCCCCGGGGTTCACCACGACACCCCGCAGGGCCCAGCAGCTGGCGCCACTGGGGCGGGCCAGCTCCGGCTGCGTGCCCTGATCACCGGCGGGGCAGGGCTCGGCACCACCTCCGACACCGCCAGGTCGGTGGCGGCCGCTGAGGCGGGGCCAGTGAGCAGAAGCAAGAGCCCCAGAAGCAGACCGGATACCAGCCGAGCGACATGCGTCGCGAGAGATCTTCGCTGCTTCACCGCCGATCGCCGCTGCCTCCGATCACGTTACGGTCCGCGCGACTGGCCAGTTTGGCAAGATTGGCGCCCGCCACATCGTCGAGGTCGAGCCCCAGCTCCGTGGCCAGCTGGGCCACGTACCAGAGCACGTCCCCCAGTTCCAGCCGCAGGTCGTCGCGGACATCGGGGCCGAAGTCGCCGCCCCGGTCCCGCAGCACCTTCTTCACCTTGTCGGCCACCTCGCCGGCCTCGCCGCACAACCCCAGCGTGGGGTAGAGGATGTTCGCCCCGACATCCGGGTAGCGCGCCGTCTCACGGGAGCGGGTCTGATAGTCCTGAAAGTCCATTTCAAGCTCGCTCCGGGCAAGTCCGGATGGTAGTTTCCGCCCTTGTACACGGTCGACCCATGGCCCGTCACGATCTCATGCGTCGCACAAAGATCGTGGCCACGATCGGACCCGCCACCGAGTCACCAGAGGTGTTGCGGCAGCTGATCGCCGCCGGTGCCACCACCTTCCGTCTCAACTTCTCCCACGGCGACCACAGCGACCACGCCGATCGGATCGCCACCATCCGCCAGGTGGCCCACGAACTGGGCGTGCACATCGGCATCCTTCAGGATCTCCAGGGCCCCAAGATCCGTCTGGGACGCTTCCAGGCCGGTCCGATCACCCTGGCCAAGGGGGATCACTTCTCGCTCACCTCCCGCGCCGTCAACTGCGACAACACGATCGCCACGGTCACCTACGAGCGGCTGGCGGATGAGGTGACCAACGGCAGCCGCATCCTGCTCGACGACGGCCGGGTGGAGATGGTGGTGGTGGAGGTCGACGTCCCCGGGCAGACCATGAAGTGCAGGGTCACTGTGGGTGGGGTGCTCTCGAACAACAAGGGGGTCAACTTCCCCGACGTGCAGCTCTCGATTCGGGCCCTGACCCCCAAGGACCGCCGCGATCTGACCTTCGGTCTGCAGCAGGGGGT
Source organism: Cyanobacteriota bacterium (assembly GCA_038324725.1). Taxonomy (GTDB): domain Bacteria; phylum Cyanobacteriota; class Cyanobacteriia; order PCC-6307; family Cyanobiaceae; genus Cyanobium. Next base: position 8,945 of record JBBQIH010000061.1, read on the forward strand.
CGACTGGGTGGCCCTCAGCTTCGTGCGCAATCCCTCCGACATGCTCGAGATCCGCGAGCTGATCCGCAGCCAGGGCCACAACACCCCGGTGGTGGCCAAGATCGAGAAGTTCGAGGCGATTGATGCCATCGACGCCATCCTTCCCCTCTGCGACGGGGTGATGGTGGCCCGGGGTGACCTCGGGGTGGAGATGCCCGCCGAGGAGGTGCCCCTGTTGCAGAAGGAGCTGATCCGCAAGGCCAACAGCCTCGGCATCCCGATCATCACGGCCACCCAGATGCTCGATTCGATGGCCTCCTGCCCCCGACCCACCCGGGCCGAAGTGAGCGATGTGGCCAACGCCATCCTCGAGGGCACCGACGCGGTGATGCTCTCCAACGAGACCGCCGTGGGCGACTTCCCGGTGGAAGCCGTGGCCACGATGGATCAGATCGCCCGCCGCATCGAGCGCGACTACCCCCAGCGGGTGCTGGACAGCCACATGGCCACCACCATCCCCAACGCCATCTGCCAGGCGGTGAGCAGCATCGCCCGCCAGCTCAACGCCGCGGCGATCCTGCCCCTCACCAAGACCGGCTCCACGGCGCGCAGTGTCAGCAAGTTCCGCCCCAGCACACCGATCCTGGCGATCACCTCCGATGTCACCGTGGCCCGCCAGCTGCAGCTGGTGTGGGGGGTCAACCCCCTGCTGATCCACGATGAGCCGAGCAGCAGCCGCACCTTCAGCGTCGCCATGGCGGCCGCGCAGGAGCAAGGGCTCCTGGGTGCCGGCGATCTGGTGGTCCAGACCGCCGGCACCCTCGAAGGGGTAAGCGGCTCCACCGACCTGGTCAAGGTGGGCATCGTCTCCGCGGTCATGGGCCGCGGTGTCGGCATCGGCAGCGGCACCGTGAGCGGCAAGGTGCGGCTGGCCAGCACCCCGGAGGAGGCGTCCCGCCTGGAGGCCGGCGAGATCCTGGTGGTGCGCGAAACCAGTGCGGCCTACCTGGAGGCGATCCGCAAGGCCCGGGGGGTGATCGCCGAAGAGGAGGGTCGCCAGAGCCATGCGGCCGTGATCGCTGAGCGGCTGGGGGTACCTGTGATCGTGGGTGTGGCCAACGCCACCCTGGAATTGCGTATGGGGGAGGTGGTGACCCTGGAAGTGCAGGACGGTGTGGTGCACCGAGGTCCCCAGAGCACCCACCCCTCAGCGGTGCCGTCGTTCCTCTAGAACCGAAGCCCCTCCGGCTGCGCCGCCATGGCCTCCAAGCTGCCCCTGAGCGAAACGGTGGCCATGGCGTTGCTGACGCTGCGCTCCAACCGCCT
>JBBQIH010000062.1:0-10217 GCA_038324725.1 Cyanobacteriota bacterium
GGAGCGGCGGGGGGGAGATGGCTGGAGCTACGAGCGAATCACCAGCTGGCTGGCGGCGCTGGGGCGCGAGCCCTCATTCCTGAGCTACGACGCTGAACGGCTGTCCGGCGGCGAGCTGCAGCTGTTGGCGCTGCTGCGCGCCCTGCAGTTCGATCCCACCGTGCTGCTGCTGGATGAACCCACCGCCTCCCTCGACGGGGTCACCACCGCCGCCGTCGAAGCCCTGCTGATCGCCTGGCTCGCCGCGGGCGCGCGCGCCGCCGTTCTGATCAGCCATGACGACGAGCAGATCCAACGCTTCGCCAGCCGCACCCTGGAGCTGCAGCCATGACGCCCCTGGGTTCCGGCGCCTTGAGCATCAGTGATGGCCAACTGGCCCTGTCCGGCCTGCTGATCCTGGTGAATGTGGGCCTATCGGCGGCGCTGCGCCTGGGCCTCGGCCGCAGCCTGCTGCTGGCCTCCGTACGCATGGTGGTGCAGCTGCTGCTGGTCGGCTTCGTGCTCGAGTGGCTGTTCCGCCAGGACCAGGCGCCGCTGATCGTGCTGGTGGGGGCAGCCATGGCGATGATCGCGGGGGTGTCCGCCGTGCAACGCACCCGGCATCGCTTTGCCGGCATCTACCTCAACAGCCTGCTGTCGGTGATGGCCTCTTCGGCGCTGGTCACGGGCCTGGCGGTGACGGGGCTGATCCAGCCCCAGCCCTGGTACAACCCCCAATATCTGATCCCCCTGCTTGGCATGGTGCTGGGCAACACGCTCAACGGCATCTCCCTGGGCCTGGATCGCTTCATGGAGGGGTTGCGCAGCGGGCGCGATCAGGTCGAAACGGACCTGGCCCTCGGAGCGACCCGTTGGGAGGCCTGTCAGTCGGTGGTGCGCGACGCCATCCGCGTGGCGATGATCCCGACGATCAACTCGATGATGGTGATGGGACTGGTGAGCCTGCCGGGAATGATGACCGGACAGATCCTCCAGGGAGCGGCGCCGGCGGCGGCCGTTCGCTACCAGATCGTGATCCTGTTCATGATTGCGTCGGCGACGGCGCTGGGGGTGTTCGGTGTCGTGGGCCTGGCCTATGGACGGCTGACCAGCGCCGACCATCAACTGCGGCTCGATCGCTTGGTCAAGGTTGCCGGGCGGGGTTAGGGATTGGCGGGCCCGAACGCCCAGCGCCAGCGATGCCGATCGTGCGTCGAGCTGAGCAGCGGACCGTACGTTGAAGATCCAGGCCTGTGGCACCGCAAGGCGCCGCCGTGCCTCACCAAGTGGACCTGCGATGGTGATGCGAAGGGAACTTCTGTTGGGGGCCGGCGCTGCCGTTGTAGCTGCTGGCGGTGCGGCCCTGGCCAACAGGGGCGGCATGGGGTCAATGGGCGACTACGAGGCCGCCGTTGCCGCGATGCGGCAGCGACTCAGCACAACACCGGAGACCGGCGATCTGATCCGCTACGCGATCCTGGCCCCCAACGGACATAACACCCAGGCCTGGCTGTTTCGGCCCGACAACACCGGGATCACGATCCTTCCGGACCTCGAGCGACGCACTCCAGTGGTCGACCCCGATGATCACCATGTGTTCGTGTCGCTGGGCTGTGCCGCCGAGAACCTGGCCCTTGCGGCGGGCGCCGTGGGCAGGGCCGGTGCCATCGACTTCGATCCAGCCGGCGGCGGCCAGGTGCGGTTCCGCTTCGGGACCGGCAACGGCAGCGACCAGGCCCTGTTTGAGGCGATCCCGCACCGTCAGTCGACGCGAGCCGATTACGACGGGTCGAGCCTCAGCAGGTCCCATCTGGCCCAGCTGAGAGCGGCGGCAACGGTTCCGGGGGTCGATCTGGTGCTGGTCACCGAGCGGCCACCGATGCAGAGGCTCCGCGATCTGATCCTGGCGGGCAACACCGCTCAGATCGGCGATCCGGCCTTCGTGGCGGAGTTGAAGCACTGGCTGCGGTTCAGCCCGAACGCCGCCCTCCGCACGGGCGACGAGCTGTTCAGCGCCGCCAGCGGCAATCCGGCCCTGCCGGAGTGGATAGGGCCCTGGCTGTTCGATCGGGTCTTCAGCGTGAAAGCCGAGTCGGACTGCTATGCCCGGCAGATTGCGACCTCCGCCGGCATCGCCGTGTTCGTAGGGGCCGAGGCGAACCCGGAGCATTGGGTGACGGTGGGACGGGCCTGTCAGCGGTTTGCCCTGCAGGCGACAGCGCTGGGCCTGACGTGCTCCTTCCTCAACCAACCGGTCGAGGTGCCGGGGCTGCGCGCCGATCTGGCCAGCCTGGTTGGGTTGCCCGGGCGCCGCCCAGACATCATCATGCGCCTCGGGCGCGCCGCGGCGCTGCCCTTTTCAGCCCGTAAGCCACTGGCGGCGGTGATGGTCTGAGCCGTGCCTGATGGCATCCACGTACGCGGCCGCCTACCGAATCGTCGCCGTGCAACTGCGCCTAAATCTGGTGGACAACGCCACGCGACCCATCACCATCCGGTATGAACAACATGAATAGGACTGAGCAAGCCATTGAATGAGCCGGTCAGACAACTCGATCCACGTAGACAACCCCCATAGCCCTAATAGAAAGCACGCCCCTTACTCGAGCAGACAGCGATAGCACACACGACCATGCCGAACATGTCATCTCTCCCAGCACTGTAATCTGCCCAGGCGTCCATCGTCAGACTCCTCGGACAGCAGGTCCCAGCCATCCATGACTGCAGTAACCACACAGAGCAGTTTGCCTCCCATGAGCCCAATCCGGGTGGTTAACATGAGGATCGTGATATCCTGATGGAGGACTCCCATTTCCTGGGATTGATCCGGCGTGAAGTCTATCCTCTGGCAGATAAGATCGTGCAAGCCGAATTTTGCGAAATTCGCTTCTATCGGCACCGTTGACAGGGGAACCCCAAATGGAACAGCTCCTACGGGCCAAGGCCACCTGGGGTGTACAGAGGCCAAAGAAATGAATGCCGAAACCCCGCATGATCCTTCCAGCATTGAGAAGAAAGAGCTGAAGGTGGCGTGCTTCCCCATCACCTGCGCCATGCCGATCAGCAGCTCGAAAGCCATGGGCTTCCAGACCAAGCAAGGCATGAATGCAAAGGTTGTGAAGATGCCGGGCCGGGGAGCCTCCAGAACATCAAGGGTCAGGCCATCACCGTCGCAGAGTGCCCTGCCGGGAAGCCAAAGGAAGTCAAGGACTTCATGGGATTCGTCATCGGCGTGCCCTTCCCCTTCTCAATGCACAATCTGCTACAGGGCTACTACCTCGGCAATGGCGGCATCAACCCCGATACCGACGTTCAGATCCATCCGGTAACACCGCCGGACATGATCGCTCAGATGGTGATGGGGGATTAGGACGCCATGTTGATGCGCGACCCATGGAATCAAAGGACTGTGTCAGAAGATGCCGGCTTCATCCATTTGATCACCATGAATCTGTGGGGTGGACATCCCTGCTGCAGCTTCGCAGCAAGTGAATCACGGATTCGGGATCGTCGGCAGACATTCCGTGCTCTCAACAAACCATGAATCGACGCCGCCACTTAGGCCAGCAGGGGCAAGGATCAGAAACAAGCCCGCGAGTCTCTTTCCATGGTGGATCTCGACAGGGCTAGGGGTCGTCATTCCAGGGAGATGAGCGGCAGCAAGAAGTAACGCATCGCCATAGCAAGATCCCTCTCGTTTAAGTCCAGGATAGTGCTGATGGATGAGCCCTTTGGTGTCCTTAACACCCTGACACGTAGCCATCGTCAAGCGGAAGTTCTCCAGCTGTGAAACAAGCAACACGGCACGGTGTGCATGGTGGCCAACAGCATCGACGAAGCTCTGCTACTGTCTGTCCAGGTCGCTTTGATGGCGAAAAGAATGAATGTAAGGATTGGCAATTTGATCAATCTGCCCATGATTCTGCCAAGAAAGAGGAGTATTATCGAAACCAATCCAGAGTTCCGGGCCCTGAACCAGCGGCCAGAAGAGCACTTGCTCAAGGAAACCAGGGCCATTGAAGAAACTTAGCCTTCCCGCCATCTTCTGGCTTCCACCTCTCGGTCTCCCCGTTCCACCCATCTCCTTCCCGCCATGAGCCCACTGACCCCACTCAGCCAAACTCTGCTGAGCGCCAAGCGCCGCAAAGGCGTTAGCTTCGCCGAGCTTGAATCACTTCTCCAACGCGATGAGGTATGGATAGCCAGCCTGCTTTACGGACAGGCCACTGCGTCTCCCGAGGAGGCACAGACGCTTCTGGCAGGCCTGGATCTGGATCCAAACCTGGCCAACGAGCTGACAATCCCTCCCGTGAAAGGCTGCCTGGATCCTGAACTCCCGACCGATCCGCTGATTTATCGCTTCTATGAAATCATGCAGGTGTACGGTCTTCCGCTGAAAGATGTAATCCAGGAAAAATTCGGTGACGGCATCATGAGCGCCATCGATTTCACCATGGAGGTGGACAAAGTGGAAGATCCTGGCGGTACTAGGGTGAAAGTGAGCATGTGCGGAAAGTTTCTGCCCTACAAAAAGTGGTAAGCAGAACCCAAACGATCAAAGGCCGAGTTCGGTAAGACCTGGGTGGTCTTGTGGTCTCGGCCCTTGAGGCCAGTGGAACCTGCGATCCTCATCAGCAATCGAAACATCGTTGATACTGGCCTCACGCCAACGCATCAGGCCCTGATCACTGAATTCCCAGTTTTCATTGCCATAGGCCCGAAACCACTTGCCGGTTTCATCATGCCATTCACATTGGAATCGCACAGCAATACGATTGTTGTACCAAACCCATACTTACTTGATCAGCCGATAGCCATTCTCCTTGGCCCACTTGCGCTTCAGGTATGCCTCAATCTCATCACGACCCAGAATGAATTCCGAGCGATTACGCGAGTAGCTGTCTTCCGTATAGGCCAGTGATACTCGATGAGGATCTCTGGAATTCCATGCATCCTACGCCATTCTAGCTTTCTGGATGGCGGTTTCCTTGTTAAACGGCGGCAGTGGAGGTTTTGCACTCTGGGCAGGCATCTGAGACAACGCAGAATTTCGTTCGATACTTCGAGATTTTTTCATCTGAACGTGTGGCCTCGCTGCGTAGCAAGCACTACCAGAAGGGGCGATCTTTGGCCAGTTTGGAGAAGCCTGTTGCATGTCGGCAACTTCGGCAGGGCCATAGGCCATTTGAAGTTTCTCAGAACCAGCTGGGCCGGAAGGCACATGCACTGGGTCGCACGCTCAAGCTGGGGCTGATGGCTTTTCCTGGAATGCCTCAGCCCCAAGCAACGATAGCCACCAAAAGAAGAATAGCATCGGGTTTTTGATGTAGACCTAGTGAGGAGCTCTGCCTTTCAGCTTTCAGCGTCAGCGTGCAAGTTCACCAGCTCACAATTGCCTAGACGCCAACCATACCTCCCGATCCTGCTCCACTTCGGCCAGATCTGCTGACACCGGACCAGCAAGCAGATCGTCTCCTTCTATGGCCGTCGGCAGGCTCGGATTCACGCCGGTGCTGACCGAAATGAGATGACATCTGCTCGTTCAGACCTGCACTGCGATGGTGTCGCTGTGGCGGCTTCCCCGCCTCACCACGCCGGGCTGATCGGCATCCCTTCTTTGCAGCCGGTACCCAGCGGCTGCTCTGTCACCATGCGCTCGTCCCCTTTCGGCACCGGCCAGCCAGGAGCGGGGGCCGTGGTCGCGAAGGCCTGGCGTGATCAGACCAACGAGATACAAGCGATGGGGCTGTGGAGGAAGGCCTGGTCTTGCTGGTCGAAACATCCTTCTCCAGCACCGATGGCCCCCGCAACTGTGACATCAGCCACCGGACCTGTTCGCTGACCATGCTGATCCACGCTGATTCGCCTCCGGGAGGTCTGATCAGGTGGACGGCGGCGAGGCCTGCCTTTCTCCAGTCCACTGAGCCAGCAACCAACCAATCCCAGAGCCCGCCACGAACAGGGTGAGCACGCCAAGCAGCGTGGAGTAATGGGGCTGAAGATTGATGGCCCCGAAATTACCTGTGTGCAGCTTCATCAACCAGAAGGCTTCGATGTCGCGGGCCGATAGAGCGCCATAGAGCGAACCGGACAGGGCCGTGATCAGCAGGGGCAGAGCCGCCATCGGCACGAGGGTGCGGTGCAGCCGGCGCAGCAGGTTTCGGCGGTTCATTCGTTTTGAAGCGCCTTGTGCAGCAACTGTTTATTGTCACAGGGCATCCACAAGGAGCGCATCGCAAAAACACCCTTGAAGTTGAGCTTGACAGCGCGCTTTTCAGCTTCCTGTCTGGTCTTGAACATACCCTTTGTGTGGGCCCCAGTCGGTGGGATCGTGAGAAGCGGGGAGATCGCTTCCGCTGCCAAGGCAGCCAGCAAGGTCCAGCGGTGGTAGGGCAGCAGGCGGCTGTTCTGGCGCTGGTTCATCGGGTGCTGGCGGCGTGGGTCCAGGAAACGGGCACGAGAAGGGGTCATTTCTCCGTGAAGCCAGCCTTGTGATCAACAGCGAAATTCTGACAATGCATTGAGTCCTTGCCCATCGGAAAGAGGGAGCTGAACTTCAGCTGCTTCGCACACGTTTGCGCAGTGGCCATGGCCGGGACCATGTCAAAGGGATGGGGCAGGGCAGAACGACAGACTAGAGTCTCCTCACAGCTGGAGAGTCAACTCCATGGCGACCATCGGCATCGCGGCTGGAATGAAGATCGGCGTACTGGCGTCACGCAGTGGCCTGACCGTCAAGACCTTGCGCTACTACGAGGACCTGGGACTGCTGCCGGCGATCGGTCGCAGCGAGGGCGGCTACCGCCTGTTTGCAGAAGAGAGCCTGCGGCGCCTGGAGTTCATCCGACGCCTCAAGACCCTTGGGCTCAGCCTGGAGGAGATCCAGGGCTGCCTGGCCGTTCACGATGCCGGTGAGCTGCCCTGCGGCGACATTGAGATCCAGCTGGGGCGCCAGATCCAGCGCATCGATGGCCAGATCAAAGAGCTGCGGCAACTGAGAATGGAACTGCAGGAGCTGCTGGCCGGCTGGCAGAGCAATCCCGCCAAGGACGGCAGTGTGATCTGCCCCAATCTTCAGGTGTGACCGCTGCCACGTGAAGCAATGACCCGCAGCTGCGTCCAGCTTGCTTCTGCGTCCCCATGGTGATGACAGGCAGAAGCCAAAGAGCAAAGCTGATGATCCGTCACAAACTCGTGGCAACAGCAGGACTTGGAGTGCTTGTCCTGTCCCTGGGGACTGCAGCGCTGTCTGTGACGCCCCAGGCGGCGGCCCCTCCAGGAAGCGGGATGGGAGCGGGGATGATGGGTCCGGGGCGAACAGGCTCCCAGTCGATGGATCAACACTTCATCGTGATGATGATTCCTCACCATGACGGGGCGATTGCCATGGCCGATCTTGCCCTCACCCGCGCCAAGCGGTCTGGGATCAAAGAACTGGCCAAAAGCATCAAGGCCAGTCAGACGAACGAAAATGCTCAGATGCGCGCCTGGTACCGGCAGTGGTTCGGCGTCGGCGTTCCCACTTGGACGCGTGGTGGAGGCATGGGCATGGAGATGGGCTGCTGCGGCGGAATCGGAATGCTGGGTACGAGCCTGCCCGCCCTTAAGAGCTCCGCCGACTTCGACCGGGCCTTCATCGAGCAGATGATTCCCCACCACCGCATGGGGGTGATGATGGCCTCGATGGCCCAGAACAACAGCCAGCATCCGCAACTGAAGACGCTGAAACAGGTCATGGTGACGGCCCAGAGCCAGGAGATTGAGCAGATGACACAGTGACATCACCGCTGGTTCGGAGCCACCTGAGCTTCAGCACTCCACCCAAGCACAGCGGAGCGGTGGGCGAATTGGCCCCTGACCAAAAGATCCTGTGGTTGCCATAGAATGTCAGGAGCAGTGCGTCTCGCTTGAAAAATTTTGTCGGGCCTCTACGTAGAGCTTTGATCTATGGTCTGATCAGCTACGCGGGGCTGGTCCTGATCAACAATGCGGATCTTGAACTCCCCAACATGTGGATCGCCTATCTGCCAATGTTCATCGGCGTGTATGTGGCGACGCAGTGGCTAGACAAGAAGTTTGGGAGCCAGAAGCCTAAACAATAGGCTTGACATGAAGCTCGTAAAGATCATGACTCCATCAAGCCTGAACGCGCTCAAGCCTTTTGGATTCCGAGCGCTTGAGCTCCGTACAGCTCACTGAACATGGCTTGGACTTGCCAGGCTCTGAGCAGTGATTTGGAAACTTTACGGAGCTCCTCAAGTTCCGTGCAGCTGTCAATCGCCCGTGAATTGGCCTCGACAAAGAACTCTCTGCTGACCGAAAGCGAATGGTTCATGGGAATGGAGGGGTTGATGGTGACGACCGCATCGCGGCAGAAAATTCAGCCAATGCCGAGCAAGCCGCGGGTGAAAGCCTCACCACCCATGGCGAATTCGGTAGCCAGCAGAGCAATGAAGCCAAGCATGGCCATACGGCCGTTGAGCTTCTCGGCGCGCTCGTGGAAGCCCCAGCCGCTCTCGGCACTCACCACTTCCATGCGGGGCTCCATGGCAAAGGCATTGAGGCGACCGCCGTCTTCGGTGGTGACGGTGGCACCTCGGATGGAGGAGCGATCAAGGGCGGTGGGGGCAGTGGCGGTGGCTTGAGTCACGGGGGCTCGGCAGGGATGAGAGAACTGTAACAGATTGTTGCAGAATGTGGATGCTTGTAACTTCCGGGTTGCGGCAGAGCGCCACGGACAGGGCTCACGGCACCCCAGCGGGACCGGCAGCGGTGGCTCGACGGCGTGGACGCACCAGAAGGCGATCCTTCGGGGAGGGGCTGGGAATGACCATCAGGGTCAGGTCCTGATCCGGCTCCAACCCAAGGCTCAGCTGTTTGAGCAGGCCCACCCCCAGCAGGCGGATCTCCAGCTCCGCCAGCGCCTTGCCCAGGCAGACCCGCTCACCGCCTCCATAGGGCAGCAGGGTCACTGTTTCGTCTCCGCCCAGATGCCGCTGGGGCCGAAAGGCCGCCAGATCCTCCGGGTCTGCGCCGTGGCGCTGGCTGGCGGTGATGCTCACCTGCACCACCCGATCGGCCGGCACCAGCACACCGGCGAGGGCGGTGGGCTTCCGGGTGCGGCGAAAGAAGCCCCCCACCGGCGGGGTCAGCCGCATGACCTCCTTCACCACCGCATCGAGCCGTGGCGCCCGCAGGGCGTCGTAGGCGCTCGCGGCTTCCCCCTCCGCCGGTGGCCAGGGCAGGGTGGCGAGTTCTTCCTGCAGCCAGGCCAGCTCCGCGGGATGCTGCAGCAGGGTGAGAAGCAGGCAACTCAGCGCGGAGGCGGTGGTTTCGTAGCCGGCGAACAGCAGCAGCAGCAACTGCTCCACCACGTCGTCGTCGCCCAGGGGCAGGCCGGCTTCATCCAGGCCTCCGGCCAGCAGATCGAGGCCGCCTGTGGCGAGGGGCGCTCCGGAGGCAGCGGCGGCCTGGGCTTTCTGGAGCACGGCGCCCAGGCGCAACAGGAGGCGCTTGCGGGCCTGATGGGCTCGGGCGAAGGGACTGCCGGGCAGGGCGAACGGGAGGGAGAAGAGGCCCTGGCACCAGGTTTCGAAATCCACGAACAGGGCCTCACGATCAACGCCGTCGAGCCCCAGCACCGTGCTGGCGATCACGCTGAAGGCAAAACGCCGCAGCTTCGGCACCAGAGCCACGGGAGCTTGCGCGCCCAGCAGCTCCTGGTGGAGCGCCTCCACCAACGCCACGATCTCTGGGCTGTAGCGCCTCAGGGCAGCGGAGGCGAACAGCTGGCCCACCACCCGACGGCGGGCCTTGTGATCGGCCCCGTTGCGGTTGGCCAGCGACAGGGGCCCAAGCAACTGCCGCACACTGTCCGGCCACCAGCCAGCGACCGCGTCACCCTGGGCGAACAGGTCGCCGATCGCCTGCCCGCCGCGAATGAACACGGTGCGTTGCCCCAGCAGGCTGGTTTCGTAGACATCGCCATAGCGTTCGAAGCGTGAGCGGGCGAAATCAGGATCCCGCAGGAAGGCGAGGGTCTCGAGTACACCGCTCATCGCTGGCGTGCTTGGAACGGGCCGAAGGGTGGCGGAATCGATAGTCAACCAATGTCATCCGAAGTGGTGCCCAGGCTGGCAGGCAAGCGGTGGCGGCGCGTCCCCCAGGCCAGGGTGTGATCGGCATCAGCAGCAGCCGGGCGAGCCCATACAGGGTGCAGGGCTGGTGACTGAGCTCCA
>JBBQIH010000063.1:0-10109 GCA_038324725.1 Cyanobacteriota bacterium
CGTGAGCACGATGGCCTTCAACCTGAACGGCTTCAACTTCAACCAGTCGATCCTGGATGGCCAGGGCCGGGTGATCAACACCTGGGCCGACGTGCTCAACCGTGCCGGCCTGGGCATGGAAGTGATGCACGAGCGCAATGCGCACAACTTCCCGCTCGACCTGGCGGCCGCCAGCGCCACTCCTGTGGCCCTGACCGCCCCGGCCATCGGCTGATCCTGCTCTTCACGGGCCCATTACCCCCTGCTCCGGCAGGGGGTTTTTTGATGGTTGTCCGCCGCAGTCATCACGGGCTGCCACTGCAGGATCGAGCCATGCAAAGCTTGCCTGCCATGACAGCTGACGCTGGCCATGACCCCTTGCCCTCCTGGCGGGAGGGCGCGCTCAAGACCAACCTGCTCGACTGCGTCGAGAGCGTCAGTGGCCCTGGCTGCCCCGACTTCGTGGCGCCGGAGCAGCGGATTGCCGTGTTCGACAACGACGGCACGCTCTGGTCCGAGCAGCCGATGGATGCGCGGATGGCCTTTGCCCTGCATCGGGCCCGCAGGTTGGTGGCGGAGCGCAGCGATCTGGCCCGCCATCCGCAACTGGGTGTGCCCTACGGCTGGCTTGTGTACCAGCCGATGCTGCAGCTGCTGGCTTACCTGCGGGCCAGGGAGTTCAGCAACTGGATCGTGACCGGCGGTGGTGTCGAGTTCGTGCGGCTGTTCGCCGAAGAGATCCATGGCATTCCCCCGGATCGGGTGATCGGCTCGACATTTGCTGTTGCGCTACACCGACGAGAACGGCCAGCCCACCCTGTGGCGCGAGCCCGTGGTCGACTTCATCAACGATGGTGACGGCAAACCGTTGGGCGTGCAGCGGGCCATCGGTCGCCGCCCGATCGCGGCTTTTGGCAATTCCGATGGCGACCTGGCACTGCTTTGCTGGACCACCGCCGGTCCGGGGCGGCGGCTGGGGTTGCTGTGGCGCCACGAGGATGCCGAGCGGGAGGTGGCCTATGACAGGAACTCCCGCTTCGGCCGGCTTGAGCTGGCAGCGCAGAATGGCTGGAGCCTGGTCAGCCTGCGCCGTGACTGGAGCCAGGTGTTTCCCGCTTCCCCTACCAAGCCGTGACCCTTCGATGATCAGGCGTCCCCCCCCCCTTCCACTTGGCACGAGCGGCAGCGGCGCGCCTCGGCCTGCTTTCGTCTGCTGGACAGCTCCTTCGGGTTCCGGGTCCTGATCGCAGCAACGCTCTCCTTCGGCTTGCTGGCCGCCGTCAACCGTTTCGAGAATTGTCATGATCCATCGTCGCAACCCGATGGCCTGACCAGCGACTTTCTTGATATCATCAGCATCAGCATCGGCAATGTCGAGTCGTTCAGTATCGTCACGGCCGCGATTGTTTACCTTCTCGAAGCCGCCAAGCGCAAAGAGCAGGAGCATCATGAAATGTTCGAACTCCTGCTCGCTCAGCGCGAGGCAAGGGCGTCCAACAGTCTTGGTCGGCTGAGGGCTCTGGAACATCTCTCTGCCGCCGGACTCTGGCAGGACGATTTCGATCTGCATGGTTCCAATCTTGATGGTCTCAGAATTCCATTCAGCCGTTGGCGCGGTGCGGACTTCGCCAACACGGTGCTGTGCCAGGCCGATCTCAGTGGCGCCGATCAACGTGACGCCAACATGGATGGGGCCAATTTCCGGGAGGCTGAAGTGAACCAGACACGCTGTTACGGGCGAATCCCGGGCTAAAACGGTGCAGACGTCGCCACTGGTTAGAAGGCTTCAGCCTCAGGCGATGAGCCTGGTCAGGGCGTCCTGGGACAGAGTCGAAGTGACGAAAGAAAGGCCCACGTAGGTGTTGAATCCGGTGCTCCTCACCCAGCACACCTTGCAGGGGAGGGTGATCCTCGCAGCAGAGTTGTACTCCAGGACCAAGATGACGACGTTGTCGTCCTCGTTGATGTCAAGAGTTCCCTGACGCACCACGCAGGCCCCCTTCTCGCTGACGTTACGGAGGTTGACGAACACCGATTGCTTCGAGGCCAATCTGAGGCTGACGGAGACGCCGACGGGGACATGGAGCCTTGGGCTGCGGCGTTTCTCCTCTGGATGCAGGTCTTGGGACATGAATGGCGCGACAGCCATCGCAGGGGAGCGATCTGGCGGGGAATCGAGTCATGGTAGGTCTGCTTCATCGCTTGGCCACCACCCGCTTTCTGTCTTTTTTTGGCTCCCTGCGGGTGGTGAAGCCCGAAGATCGGCTATGGTTGAAACCTTCGGCAGAAGCCGGCGAACCTGATGTTCGCCTTCGCCGGAGCCAGCACCGAGCCGCCCCGCGCTTCCTGGGGACGGTCCACCAGGTCCAGCAACGGCTGCCGTGTGCGATTCCCCGCGTGGGAACGGCAGCCTCCCGGTGCGAGATCCATATCCCCTTGTTTTCATTTCCCATGAACACCCTTTCCAGGCGTCCGTCGCCCTCGACACGTCCCAGTTCGTCCACCGCCGTCTCCGGCAGGGGCACGGCCTATCCCAGTTGCCTGCTGGTGGCCAGGCCACCGCGCCACGATCCTGGCCAGCACCCCCTCACCTGGGAGGACCTGCTCGGCCGTCGCTGACGATCCTCTCCCTCGCGTTCAATCGTCGTCGTCCCAGCGGCGGCGCTTCTCCAGCCCGTAGGCGCGCCCGGCGGGTGTCACCAGCACCCGTCTGTCGCGCTTGGCCTGGGCGGCCCGCAGGCGCGGCGCGTAGACATGGCGGTACCAGTCGTCACGGACGAACTGAACGGGCACATTGCAGGCCTGATAAAGACCGCAATAGCGACCCCAGTCACGGATCTGGTTCGGGGGCACCCGCAGGTACACCGGTTGGCTGGAGGCCTGAGTCCAGCGGTTTCGTTCCTGGGACGGCGGCCTGACGATCACCGGCCGGTAGCCGTACACCGGCGGCGGGCCCTGGTTGCCGAGGTTGATCTGCCCGACGTAGCCGGGTTGGCCCAGCTGCAGGGTCAGGGAGGTCTGGGCCTGGACCGGTGCGTAGACGATGCCAGCGCCGCAGACCACCACCAGGGCGGCATGGAGCAGGCGGGAGGATCGGCTGATCATGGTGGAAGCTCCGTTGCCCCATCAGACAAACGCCTCCTGATGACTCACCGCTTACCGGGGTGGAGGGGATCTGTGACCGGACGTGACCAGTTGGCGCGTCATCCGCCCGCAGGAAGGGGCTCCAGCAGGCCGTAGGGGGAGTAGCGGCGTTCGATCCGACAGCGGACATCGGCGTCGACCTGCCATGTGAGCGACACCTGCACGGGCCCCGGCGGGGTGGGGGGATGAACGATCACCACCTCAACGTTGTCGTCCAGGCACCAGCGGGTGGCGGCGGCGCTGTCCGCCTCGGTGGCCTGCAGGCTGGCGACCAACGGCGTGGCGGGGTCTGCCTCGGTGACGCCCGGCCGCCATTCCCTGGCGTAGGTGAGGCTCTCCAGGGCGTCGACGCCATGGCGCAGCACGATCCGGCGGCGGCGATCGCCGTGGGCGACGCACAACTCGGCGATCCAGGGCCAGGCACCGGTCCGATCGATGCCCAGGCTCCAGTGGCCGGCGGCGCTGATCTGCATGGCCGCCGGCGGCTCATGAAAACGCATCGGTACGGTGCGCCCGGAGTTGAGGTACGTGAGGGCGGCTTCGATGCTGCCGTCCTGGTCGGTGACGAGCAGGCGGGTGGGGAACCGTTCGATCTCGCGGCCATCGGGGCCCAGGCGAACGAACAGGCCCTCCCAGCAGCCGCCATTCACCTCCAGCAACCTCTGGCGGGGCGGTGCACTCAACGTCTTGGCAGCAGGGGAAGGGCCTCCAGCATGGCGACAACAGTCCCGCCGACGCGGCCGATCAGCCGAAGGCCGGGGGGCGGGTCTGGGCCTGCCGGGGCGGCTGCGGGAGCCGCAGGCTCACCAGGGCCGCCAGTCCCACCAGCAGGGCCGAGGCCCAGAGGCAGGCCTGGATCCCGCCCACCAGGAACAGGGCGCCCGAAAGCAGGGTGCCCACCAGGCGGCCGGCGGCGTTGGCCATGTAGTAGAAGCCCACGTTGAGGCTCACCGCATCGGCATCGGTGTAGGCCAGCACCATGTAGCTGTGGATCGAGGAATTCATGGCGAACACCACCCCGAACACGGCCAGACCCACCACCACCGTGAGCCCGGGGTTGCCCACCTCGCGCCAGAGGGTGATCGCCATCAGGGCGGGGATGGCCGTGAGCAGGGCGGCCCAGAACTGCACGGCGCTGGGCCCCGGCGGCCCGGACTGCCCCCAGGCCTGGCGCAGGCTCGGCGCCGACCCCTGCACGATGCCGTAGCCGATCACCCACAGGCCCATGAAGCCGCCCACCTCCCAGAAGCGCCAGCCCAGGCTGGATTGCAGGAACACGGGCAGGGCCACCACGAACCACACGTCGCGGGCGCCGAACAGGAAGAAGCGGGCCAGGGAGAGCACGTTGATGCCCTCGCTCTTGGAGAACAGCGCCTTGAAGGCCGGCTTGCTCTTCATCCTGCCGATGTCCTGCGGCAACAGCAGCGTCACCAGAAAAGCCAGCGCCAACCAGGCCGCCATCACGATCACGGCTTTGTTGAACCCCACCGTGTAGAGCAGCAGGCCGCCCACGAAGAAGCCCAGGCCCTTGAGGCCATTCTTGGCGCCGGTAAGGATGGCCACCCAGCGGAACAGCTGCTGCTCCCCCCTGGCCTGATCCTCCGGAGTTTCCGGCACCACCACCCGGATGGCGCTCTTGGCGCTCATCTTCTCCAGGTCCTTGGCGATACCGCTGATCGCCTGGGCCCCCATCACCCATCCCACCGACAACGCCTTGGGCCAGGTGTCGGCCACCGGCACCAGCAGGAGCAGGGCGCCGATCTGCATCAAGGTGCCGATCCAGAGGGTGAGCTTCAGGCCGAAGCGGGCCCCCAGCCAGCCGCCGTAGAGGTTGGTGAGAATCCCGAAGAACTCATAGAAGATGAACAGGAAGGCGATCTCCAGCGTGGTGTATCCCAGCTGCAGGAAGTGGAACACCACGAGCATGCGCAGCGCCCCATCGGTCACCGTGAACGCCCAGTTGTTGGCGGTGATGATCGCGTACTGCTGCAGGGGGGACAGCGTGCGCATCACGTCTCCTCCAGGGCGACCACATGGCAGGCCAGGTCAGCCATCCGGCAGCTGTAGCCCCATTCGTTGTCGTACCAGGCGTACACCTTCAACTGGGTGCCGCCCGTCACCATCGTGGAGAGGGCATCCACGATCGAACTGCGGCTGTCGTTGAGATAGTCGACCGACACCAGGGGCCGCTCCTCGTAGCCCAGGATGCCCAGCAGGGGGCCTGCCGCCGCCGCGGCGAAGGCACCATTCACCTCCTCCACGGTCACGGCGCGCTCCAGCTCGAACACCGCATCGGTGATGGAGGCATTGAGCAGGGGCACGCGCACGGCGTGGCCGTTGAGCTTGTCCTGCAGCTCCGGGAAGATCATCCCGATGGCCTTGGCCGAGCCGGTGGTGGTGGGAATCAGGCTCTGGGTGCAGGAACGGGCCCGGCGCAGATCGCTCTTGAAGCTGTCGATCACCACCTGGGTGTTGGTGATGTTGTGCAGGGTGGTGATCGAGCCATGGCGGATGCCGAAGCTCTCCTGCACCACCTTCACCACGGGCGCCAGGCCGTTGGTGGTGCAGGAGGCGGCGGTGAGGATCCGATGCCGTTCCGGCCGGTACGTGCCGTGGTTGATGCCGAAGACGATGTTGGGCACGTCGACGCCGTCCAGGTCCCCTTTCACAGGACAGGCCACGATCACCCGCCGTACGCCGGCCTGCTGCAGGTAGGGGGCGAGGGCCTCGGGGGTCTTGACCTGGCCGCTGCACTCGAGCACGAGTTCGACCCCCGCTTCCTGCCAGGGCACCAGCGCAGGATCGCTGCCCCGTGACCAGCCCACCCGGCGCCCTTCCACCGAGAAGCCCCCGCCGTCCGCCTCGGCGGCCATCGGCCGGTTCCAGCGGCCGTGCACGGAGTCGAATTCGAGCAGATGGGCGGCGCTGGCGGCGTCCCCGGCGCTGTCATTAACGTGAACGAGCTCAAGGCCCGGTCGCCCCCAGAGGGCACGGAACACCAGGCGACCAATGCGCCCGAACCCGTTGATGCCGATCCTCACAGCGCCCGCCGCGACAGACCCGTACCTTCGCATCAACCAAAGTTGATTCATTTATGGCCGGGTTAAGGGCCGCCGCTTCCGCGCCGATCGCCTGCGCGTTGGCTCCACTGGAGGCCGAGGAGGCGCGTCTGCTGCTGCGGGCCCTGGCCGATCCGATCCGCCTGCAGGTGATCGAGGCCCTCGGCGGCGGTGAGCGCTGCGTCTGCGATCTCACCACCGACCTGGGCCTGGCCCAGTCGAAGCTCTCGTTTCACCTCAAGGTGCTCAAGGACACGGGCCTGCTGGCCGATCGTCAGAGCGGCCGCTGGGTGTACTACCGCCTGCAGCCGGACGCCCTCGAGCGCCTGCGGGCCTGGCTTGCCACCCTGGCAGCCAGCTGCACCGCCCCGGCCCCACCCTGCTCCTGATCCCTCCACCAAGCGAGTCCCGATGGGAATCTTCGAGCGCTTTCTGAGCCTGTGGGTCGCCCTGGCGATCGTGGTCGGTGTGGCCATCGGTGCCCTGCTGCCCCAGCTTTCAGAAGCCGTGGCGGCGTTTGAATTTGCCCGTATCAACCTGCTGATCGCCCTGCTGGTGTGGGGAATGATCTTTCCGATGATGTTGGCGGTGGATTTCGGCTCCATCGCCGGCCTGCGGCGTCAGCCGAAGGGGTTGGTGGTGACGGTGGTTGTGAACTGGCTGATCAAGCCGCTGACGATGACGGCCATCGCCTGGCTGTTCATCCGTGGCCTGTTCGGCGCCTGGATTCCGTCAGCGGTGGGTGATCAGTACATCGCCGGCATGATCCTGCTGGGCGTGGCGCCCTGCACCGCCATGGTGTTCGTGTGGAGCCGGCTCAGCAACGGCGATCCCAACTACACCGTGGCCCAGGTGGCGATCAACGACCTGATCATGGTGTTCGCCTTCGCGCCGATCGCCGCCCTGCTGCTGGGGGTGAGCAACGTGCTCGTTCCCTGGGACACCCTGGTGACGGCGGTGGGCCTGTTTGTGGTGGTGCCCCTGGCGGCCGGTTGGCTCACCCGGGTGCTGCTGCGTTCCCCCACCCGGATCGAGCGCCTGGAGCAGCGGCTCAAGCCGGTGGCGATCGTGAGCCTGATCGTCACAGTGCTGGTGCTGTTCCTGGTGCAGGCCCAGGCGATCCTCGCCAACCCGCTGGCGATCGTGCTGATCGCCATCCCGCTGACCCTGCAGACCTACCTGATCTTCTGGATCACGGCCCTGTGGATGCGCTTCTGGCACCAGCCCCATGCCATTGCCGCCCCCGGCGCGATGATCGGCGCCTCCAATTTCTTTGAGCTGGCGGTGGCCGTGGCCATCAGCCTGTTCGGCCTCCATTCCGGGGCGGCCCTGGCCACCGTGGTGGGCGTACTGGTGGAGGTTCCGGTGATGTTGTCGCTGGTGGCGATCGCCAACCACAACAGGCGGCTATTTCCGACAGCTGTTTCCTGAACGAATGGGGATGGGGCGCTCCCTGCCGCCATGCTGGAACCAGCACCGGCCCTCCCCCCATGCTGCGTTTCCTGCTCAACGTTCTCTGGTTCGTGCTCGGGGGGTTTGTGATGGGCCTGGGCTGGTGGCTGGCCGGACTGGTGGCGGCGATCACGATCGTGGGGATTCCCTGGGCCCGGGCCTGCTTCGTGATCGGCAACTTCTCCTTCTGGCCGTTCGGCTACGAGGCCGTCAGCCGCCGGGAGCTCACCGGCCGCATGGACTTCGGCACCGGTCCACTGGGGCTGATCGGCAACGTGATCTGGTTCCTGCTGGCCGGCTGGTGGCTGGCCATCGGCCATCTCAGCGCAGCGGTGGCCTGTTTCGTGACGATCATCGGCATCCCCTTCGGCCTCCAGCACATCAAGCTGGCCCTGATCGCCTTGGCGCCGATCGGCCTGCAGGTGGTGCCGGTGCGGCGCTAAGCCAGTGCCGAAGCCAGGCCCAGGGCGGCGGCCGCTTGCCGCATGCGACTGTCGAAGCTGGCCAGATGGGAGCAGCGGCTGTGCAGAGCCACCGCCAGGTGGAGGGCGTGGGCGGTCCTCAAGCCGAGAGCTGGATCCTGCAGCAGCGCAGCGGCCTGGTGGGCCTGCGGGCTCAGGCCGTGGTGGCGTTGCTTGAGACCAAGGGCCCTGTGGGTCTCGGTGATCAGCCAGTCGCTGCTGATCAGAGTGTCGCGGCATTGCTCCAGCCATTCCAGCGCCCGCGCGCTGAGCGCTTCCGGGGTCAGCAGGGCGACCACGACGCTGGTGTCCAGGTAGATCATGGAGGGGCCGAGATCACCAGCGCTCGCGGCCCCGACACTCCTCGATCACCGACGGGGTGAGGGGCATGGTGGTCTGCAACCGGCGCAAATCGGCAGCCAGCGCGGTGCGATCCAGCCGTTGCAGGGGCTCAAGGCTCAGTCACCCGTCGAATCCAACGACGATCTCGATCTGGACACCTTCCCGCAGACCGGCCTGAGGCAGGCAATCGGCGGGGATACGAATGGCCAGGCTGTTGCCCCAGCGGCGAATTGCCTACTGGAAGTGCCGGAAAGGATCCTCCGGTCGTTGACTGGTCTGGGGTTGATTGGCTGGGATGGCGTCAAGGCGTCCAGCTCGGCCGCCACCGAAGTGTTGTTGACACACGGCTGTACATCTATTGGTCGGGCGTCAATGCCTGGGATTCCGCGGCGGCCGGCCGCCATCGGCGTGAACCGTGCTGCCAACGCCCCCTGATGGAGTCGAACCATCGACCGGCTGCTTCATCGCTGAGAGGCGAGGTGGACTGGCTGTTCTGGACAGGAGCCCCGTTCATCTGTGAGGCGGGGAACCGGACCTGAGAGGGGGCTGCGAACAATGAGCAAGCACCACACCCATACCCCCAGGTTCAAGGCCCTAGCGGAGGGTTTCCTCTTGCTGTAGGTCGCCATGGAGGCGATCGGTGGCCGCAAGATCCTCCTGGAGATCGCCTCCATGGCGGGGTGCATCCGATCCAGGTGAGCCAGTGGAAGCAGCAGCTCCTGGAGGGCGACAGTGGCCTGTTCACCCGGGGCAAGCAGAGGCAGTCCAAGGACGAGAGCCAAGCCAAGCAGGCTGAGCTGTTCCAGCAGTACTGCTTTGCAAAGGCCTGACGCCTACGCCAAGCTTCAGGAGGAGTTGGAGAGGCTGAATAAATCTCAGCTGCTCTGATGCCCGTGAAGGACGCCAACTGATCGATGATGCCCACCCTGCGCTCACGGTCAGTCGCCAATGTGAGCTGCTGGGCCTACCTCTATCCACGCTGCGGATCATGGCCAGGTTCGATGGCCTCTACCTGGAAGATCACTCCGCTGGCAGTCGGCGAATGGTGCAGTACCTGGCCAGAGACGGCATCACGGGAGCCGAAACCGTATCTGAAACCTCATTCGGCGCAGGGAACAGCGAGCGAGCTTCAGACGCCCCGCACCGCGGTGTCGGGGCAACCATGGGAGTGCTTCCCCTGCCTGGAGGCCCTGGTGATGGTGATGGCCCTGAACAGTGGCAGAATCCCCCGGCCCGGGTCTTCCATTGCGGTCAGGGCTGTCAACTCACCTCGTCGACCTTTGTTCAATGACTAAAGGCACTGAAAATCAAGATCAGCTGGTCAGGCGGAAAAAGCTGTTTTCAACATCCTGCTGGGGAGGCTGTCGCGTACCGTCAAGGATGAGGAGATCAGCCTGGCCGGCTTCGTCTTGAGGTATGCCCATGGAAGACCGTATAGCGTGCTGGGAGGCAGAACTCCCTAGGAAGGCTTCCATGAAGACGATCGCTGGTTCTCACGGCCTGGGTTAACAATGTCAGGGGCCCAGTCTGTGCAATCAATGCCCTCCGCCGTACAGATAGCAGACCCGCTCGGTCTTGCCAGAGGAGACGATGCCCTTGCAGTAGGCGTAGAGCAGCAGCGGGGTCATCATTCCTGGCTCAAACCCCTGCTCACTGCGAGAATTTATGGTGC
>JBBQIH010000064.1:0-10066 GCA_038324725.1 Cyanobacteriota bacterium
GGGGGCAGGGGCCGGCTGCGCAGCCAGGCTCCCCAGCGGAACTCGTGGAAGGGGATCAGGGGCGCCGGATCGATCATTCCCTCCTTCTTGAGTCGCCACACCAGGGAGCGGTAGGGATCGTCCTGGAGATCCGGCAGCCGCTGCGGCAGGGCCGCCGGCGCCAGGGGGCCATGGCCACGGCCGTCATAGAGGTACAGCCACCCACGCTCCTGCAGTTCGGCCAGCACCGCCTTGGGTGGGTGTCCGGGCAAGTCCAGCACCAGGTAGCCGTAGGCCAGGGCGGCCGGATCGATGTCGATCAGCCCCCGCAGGCGGTGGTGGCGGTCGACCATCCAGAGCTCACCAGCCCCACCGCGCACCAGGGGCACGGGCTTGCCGCGCAGGTAGCGCAACCGCTGCTCGGCCGTTTCCTGGGAGAAGTCCTGCTGGCGACTGCGCACCTCCGCCAGGCCCACGCACATCTGGGTGGGCTGGAGGTCGGCGATGACGACGCTGAGCAGTTCCGCCCTGGGTCCCGGTGGGGGCAGGGGCCGGTAGGGGGGAAGGTGCAGGCTCATGGGTGCCGGTGGCTGGCCCCCATCCTGACGGCTTCCCGCCTGGTCCCAGCCGCGGGAATAGGGTCAATCCATGTGCAGATGTTCATGATCACCGCCCCTGAGCGAGACGGCGCCCTGGCGGGACCCCATGGCCCGATCGGTGTGCTGGTCTGTGGCCACGGCAGTCGCAACCGTCTGGCGGTGGCCGAATTCGCCTCCCTGGCCCACCAGCTCCAGCACCACCTCGATCCGGTGCCCGTCGACCACGGCTATCTGGAGTTCGCCCGGCCGATCCTGCGCGACGGCCTCGACGCCCTGCGCCGGCGTGGCGTGCGCCACGTGCTGGCGGTGCCGGCGATGCTGTTCGCCGCCGGCCATGCCAAGAACGACATCCCCTCGGTGCTCAACACCTATGCCGCCGAGACGGGGCTTCGCATCGACTACGGCCGCGAGCTGGGGGTGGATCTCAAGATGATCCAGGCCGCCGCCGCCCGCATCCGCGCCAGCCTCGAGTCCGCCGATGCCGCGGCCCTCGCGGAGGGTCGCAGCCCCGTTCCTCTGCACGAGACCCTGCTGGCGGTGGTGGGGCGCGGCTCTTCCGACCCGGATGCCAACTCCAACGTGGCCAAGGTGACGCGGATGCTGGTGGAAGGTTTTGGCTTCGGCTGGGGGGAAACGCTGTATTCCGGTGTCACCTTCCCCCTGGTCGAGCCGGGTCTGCGCCAGGCGGTCAAGCTCGGCTACAGGCGCATCGTCGTCTTCCCTTACTTTCTCTTTTCCGGGGTGCTGGTGAGCCGGATCCGGCAGCACAGCGAACGGGTGGCCGCCGATCACCCCGAGCTGGAGATGGTCCAGGCCTCCTACCTCGGTGACCATCCCCTGGTGCTCGACACCTTCCGGGAGCGGGTCACCGAGGTGTTGGGGGGCGACGCCAACATGAACTGCTCCCTGTGCAAGTACCGCGCCCAGGTCCTGGGCTTCGAGCGGGAGGTGGGGGCGCCCCAGCACAGCCACCATCACCATGTCGAAGGCCTGGTGGAGAGCTGCACCCTCTGTGAACGGGAGTGCACCGGCGCCTGTCAGCCCGATGGGGTGCCCCTGCCGGTGGGTGGCTCGGCCGCAGAGCAGGGCCACGCTCACGAAGGCCATCATCACCATCCGACCTACCCCCACGCCGACCATCCCCTGGGACCCCTCACCCTGCGGCGCACGGCTGAGTGAGTGCCCAGGTCAGGGTCTGCTGGCCTCGCCGGTCTCATCCAATGGTGAGTCTCAGGAGACCCTTATTTGATCAATGTTTCCGATGGTTCGGGGCTTTCCCCCACCTGGATGCTGTTTTCCCCCGTTTCACGGGGCTTTTTCCACAGGTAGGGCCGTTCCGGCTGGCCTGGGATGCGGGGGCTGGGGAAAGTCAATGATTGCTCGGAACAGCCTTGACAGTCTTCGCCAGCAGCCATCGGCCGCTGGCATGTTGCGGGACACCTCGGCCATAGCCCAGTTGGGGCAACCAGTCTCATCGACCCGGCCCCATGGTTGCGCCCCTGAAGGCGTTTTTGACGCTGGGCCTTGCCTGTGGCGTACTTGAGGCGACCCCAGCCGACCCGGACCAGCATGGCCATCGATCCAGAGTGCCCGGGTTGTGTCGGCGACGAGGCGAGCGTCAGTCTTGAAGCCGAGGTGCCGGAGGTGCTCTACGAAGGCATGCGGGATTTCATCGACACCCATCCCCACTGGGATCAATACAGCGTCATCACCTCGGCTTTGGCTGGATTCCTGTTCCAGAACGGCTGCCAGGAGCCCGTCGTTTCCCAGCACTACCTCGACGGACTTTTCCAGAAACCCTGAAACAAAAAAAAGCGAGGGTGCCAACCCCCGCCAATGATTTTCTCCCTTGCCCGACCCTTTGGAGGTCGCCCCATCATTGTGCGCGCGCTGCGGCGGGAAGACTGTGGTGATTGACACCAGCTTCCCCCTCCTGTGACGGCTCCCTTACCGGCGCGGTCAGCTTCGCCGCATCCGGTCCGCGGCGGCGGCGCAGGCGCGCCAGGTGATCGCCATCTCGGTGAGGGTGGGGCTCTGCCAGCCGGCGCTGGGCCAGCAGGCGCCATCGGTCACCAGGACGTTGGGGGCCGCCCAGCAACGGTTCCAGGCGTCGACGACGCCCGCCTCGGGGGTGCTGGCCATGCGGGCCCCGCCGAGTTCATGGATGTAGTACCCGGGCGGCGGCGCCTCGGGGCGCACCGCCAGGCTGGTGCGGATCAGGGGCTCCAGCAGGGGCAGCACGAACAGGTCCTCGATGGGCCGGATGCGGCCTCCCGCGGAGGCAACCACAGCCTCCATGCGCGCCTG
The DNA here is from genome assembly GCA_038324725.1 of Cyanobacteriota bacterium. Lineage (GTDB taxonomy): Bacteria > Cyanobacteriota > Cyanobacteriia > PCC-6307 > Cyanobiaceae > Cyanobium. The sequence goes on from JBBQIH010000064.1 coordinate 2,886, forward strand.
CATGTGGGCCACCATCTGCCGCTCGTTGCCGCCCCAGCGGCAGTCGATGTGGGGGATGGGCAGGTCCCAGGCATCGGTACGGGAGCCATCGAGGCTCACCCGGTTCTCCGCCCGGGCCAGCACTTCCCCATGGCCGATCAGGAACCCCACCGCCTCCCCGGGGCGGCGCCTCAGGAGCGCAGGGGGATCGAAGCGCTGCAGGGCCGCCCAGATCCCGTAGCCACGCAGAAAGTCCTCCTGGCTGCGCTCGTCGAGATTCACCGTGTTGGGGATGAAGCAACTCCCGGCTCCGGAGAGCTCGGCGGGTTCAGCTGGCGCTGCGATGGCAGGGATCGAGAAGAACCGGCTGGTGGAGATGTGGTCCATCAGGAAGCGGCCCAGGCTGCCGGAGGGATCGCTGATTCCACCGCTGCGGATGGCGTCGCTGGAATGGAGCAGCAGACGCACGGTTTCGATCGTTGAGGCGCAGAGCACGATCAGGGGGGCGACGATCCGCTGCCTGCGGCCGCTGGCGGCCTCCACCAGCACCACCGCTTCGGCGCGGCGCCCCCCCGCCCCCATCTCCAGATGGCTCACCACCGCCCCGCTGCGTAGCTGCACCCGGCCGGTGGCCAGGGCCCGGGCCAGGCTGAGGCCCTGGGCGCTGGAGGGGGGCCAGGGGGCCGCCGGGGTGGGTCGGTGCAGGCGAAAGCCGCGGGAGTGGATCAGCGGCAAGCCCAGGTCTCGGGCGATGGCCCCCTGCAGATGCCGCTCCCCCGGCGTGAACGGCAGCGGCGGCAGGAACTGACCGTCAGGAAGCTGGCTCAGGCCATCCCGTTGGCCATGAACCCCCAGCAACGTTTCCAGTCGGTCATAGAAGGGCGTCAGCTCGGTGCTGCCGATCGGCCAGGCGGGGCCGTGGCCATCCCGCCGGGCCGCCTGGAATTCCACCTCCGACAGGCGCAGGGTGATTCCCCCCCAGGTGAGGCTCTTGCCGCCAACCTGCCGGCCTCGGGTCCACAGGAAGGGTGCCTCCGGGGGGGTGCTGTAGGGATTCTGGCGCTCGTCGACGAACAGCTCCGGATTGTGTTTCCAGAACCCCGGATGGTGCCGTTGCAGGCGCTGGCGGCCGCTGCCCAGGTGGGCGAGGCGGCGCAGGCTGTTGAGCGGCTCGCTGCCCAGGGCCCGCCGGGCGGAGAGCTCCGGCCCCGCCTCAAGCACCAGAACCCGCAGACCTGCTTCGGCCAGCACCATGGCGGCCACCGATCCGTTGGCACCCGCCCCCACCACCACAGCGTCCCAGGGGGTCTCGCTGGCGGCGGATGGGGATGGGGCGGCGGACATCGGCAGGGACGTCGATTGAGCGCATCATGCTGGATGGGTTCTGCCGCACCGTCTGGCTCAGTGGAGCCTCACAGCAGAGATGGGATGCCTGAGCAGGGGCGATGTGTGTTCCAAACGATGTAGAGATCTTAAGTAAAACCGAGTTCCGTTTCTTTCCCTTGGTCCAGGCGAAATAAGACTAGGTTGATATGGATCCGCGCAAAGAGGTCGTTTTTTCCTGCGGTGCTTCTGGATTCCAGTAGCGATCATTCTGGGCTCGTAACGGACACGCTGAAAAAGTTCTTCTCTCGAGACTTCTGATGACCTTCCCGACCTCAAACAGCGACGAAATCAAGGAATTCGGTAATCCGGGTTCCGCAGCCGCCTTTCTGGGCAACTTTCACAAGACTCTTCCCCACGATCAGTTCGGTGAAGTGGATCGTGAGGTCTACAGGGATTTCGTCCGCACCTGTCAGGACATTTCGGCCGGAGTGGGCACCTCCTTCGAGCGGGTAGGGAAGGGGCCTCTTTCCCCTCCCTTTGCTGCTGGCGCCGATCCAGGTGTCATCGGAGCTGTCGCCAGATTCACCAGCCCCTTGGCCGGCGCCGCAACCGAGGACTGGGGGCCGGACCCCAAAGATCTGGAGATGCCTCCGGCCCCGGGGATCAACTCTTCCAGTTCGGCCGCCGAAATGGTTGAGCTGTACTGGATGGCGGTACTGCGGGACAAGCCCCTCGATGGTTTCGCCACCGATGCCGACGTCGCCACGGCCGTTTCCGAGATCGATTCCGCTTTTCAGGTGGCCCTTGACCAGGATGGTTCACAAGGGCGACTCAGGCTTGGCCAGGACCTCCCCAGCAACGGCTCAGGGCTGGATCTGCGTCAGGAAACCGTCTTCCGGTGCGGCCTGCACGATGAAGCACTTGGTCCGTTGGTCAGCCAGTTCTTCCTGAGAGACATTCCCTATGGCGTTCAGACGATTTCGAGCCAACAGACGCCCTACCTGCGGGAGAAGGACTTCCTGACCACCCACGCCGACTGGCTGCGGGCCCAGAACACCGGCAAGGATCGATGGGGGAGAGATTACGCGAACTGCAACAACTATGCCGATCAACTCGATCCGGCCCGGGGAGAGCTCTATTACGCAAGTACTCCTCGTTACATCTCCACGCTGAGGGATCTGGCCCGGTTCGTCAACCGGGATGCGCTGCATCAGGCCTATTTCAATGCCGCCCTGTTCCTGGATGCCATCAATACTCCGCTCGATGACGGCAATCCCTACAAGGGCGTTCTCAAAAGTCGTGAGGGGGGCTTTGCCAGTCTCGGTGGCCCGGACCTGCTCACGGTCGTTTCGGAAGTGGCCAGCCGCGCCCTCAAGGTGGTGTGGCGTCAGAAGTGGCTGGTGCACCGCCGGGCCCGGCCGGAGGTGTACGGCGGGATGATCGAGATGCAGGAGGTCGGGGTTGGTGGAGTCAAGCGGTTCTATGGGGTCCCTCGCCTGGCCATCGATTCCATCGCTGCTCAGCGGGTGCGCAGCCAGCACGGAACCAGCTTTCTGCCAATGGCGTTTTCCGCAGGCTCTCCCGTCCATCCCGCCTACGGTGCGGGCCATGCCACGGTGGCTGGCGCTTGCGTGACGGTGCTCAAGGCCTGGTTCGATGAGGATGCCCGACTCGAACCCCTGCTGCAGGCTGCGGCCATCGATTCCAAGCGCAAAGAGCCTGTTGTGATCGATGGACTCCTTCAGTCCGGTGCCCATCTGGGTGGGGAGAACTTCGCGGCCCCTGCCGCCTACATCGGCGCCGACAGAGGCCTGATCACGGTGGGGGGAGAGTTGAACAAGATCGCTGCCAACGTGGCCATGGGGCGCAGCATGGGAGGAGTTCACTGGCGTTCGGACAACACCCGCAGCCTGCGGCTCGGCGAGAGGGTGGCCATGGAGATCCTCCGCAAGCGCACTCTGGAGTACGCGGAACGGCCGTTGTCCTTCACCTTCCGGAGTTTTGATGGAGTCTTCATCACCATCTCCGAGGGCCAGATCGATCCACACCTTTCCTGATCCTGCCCAGCGGGGCTTGTCGCTCTGTCTGGACATCACCAAAGAACCCCCCAGCGGAGGCTGGAGGGTTCTTGATGGGGCTCCGAAAGACGGGGCCTCGGCGTTGGTGGCGGGGAGGAGATTTGAACTCCTGACCTTCGGGTTATGAGCCCGACGAGCTACCAGACTGCTCTACCCCGCGTCGCACCAACAGATCGTATCAGCCGATGCGCCCGCCCCCGTATCGGCTGATGGGGGCAGGGACATCGGCAGCCAGCCTCAGGAGCGGGCGCCGTCGAAGCGGAGCTCGCCAATCACCTCCAGGCGCAGGTGGTCGGCGGGTGCCAGGTAGCGCTGACGCAGTTCCGCCAGGGTGGTGGGGGTGAGCCACTCGAGCTGTTCCAGCAGGTGCAGGGCCACGGCCTGCTTGGCCCGTCTGGCCCCGTCGTCGACCTTGATGGCCACCCCCATGCCTTCGCCCACCCGGCTCAGGCACTGGATGCCTTCCGCCCCGCCCTTGCTCAGCACCTGGCCATGGCCCCGGCGCATCACTTCGGTGTCGAATTCCCCTTCGCCGGCGATCAGATCGGGGTGGGCGAGCATCGCCCGGCTGAGCCGCTCCAGGTCGGCCTGCTCACCGCCGCCGAGATGGGCGAACAGCAGGGCCATCTGGGCCAGCTGCAGCTGCAGGGTCGGGGCGCCACAGTCGTCCCGGGCGCTGATCAGTTCGGCGCCCGGCAGCCCCAGCAGTTCCCCGACCCGCTTGACCACCGCCTGCTGCAGGGGATGGTCGCTCTGCAGATAGCTCTCGAGGGGCCAGTGCATCTGCCGGCACGCAGCCAGGAAGGCCGCGTGCTTGCCGGAACAGTTGTGCTGCAGCGGACTGCTGCCCCCGGCCGGGGTGGGGCACTGGAGGTCCTCGGTGTCGAGCTCGGCCCCCCAGAGCAGCTTGAACGCTTCCCGGGCCTGCTGGGCGGTGCCGGCATGGGAGGCACAGGCGATCGCCAGGCCCCGCTCCCCGGCCCCCATCCGATCGGCGGCACCGCTGCCCACGAAGACAGTGGCCTGGAAGGGCTTGAGGGCCGAGCGCACGAAGCTCAGTTGCTGGGGGTCGCCGGCGCGCATCAGCACCCGTCCCCGCTGGTCGCAGACCACCGCATGCACCCGGTGCCGGGATTCGACGATGCCGTTGCGCAGCAGGCGGACCTCCAGGGGGGGAATGCCGGGGCGGCCCGGGCCGGCGAAGCTGGAGGACAGGGTCATGGCGGTGAAAGAGAGTCCGTGGAGGCCGACCTCAAAGAGCCTGGCAGAGCCCCGTCCCGAGCAACATCAGGGCGCTGGCGATGGCAATGGCCTGGCGCAGTCGGGCCAGCACCGGTTGCACCTGGTGGCGGGCGACCAGCAGGTCCTGCTGGCGCCAGGTGATCGGCTTCTCCCACACCTGGCCGTCGTACCAGCCCGATTCCTCGTACTCGACCTTTTCCGAGACCAGCCGCTGCTGGACGTAGGTCCAGCCGAGCCACTGGCGCAGCAGCAGGAACATCGGCAGCAGCACGGCCGCGGCCCCCGCGGCGATCACCAGCCGGGGCGGATCGTGGCGCAACGGGATGCTTCCCCCCGCCACCAGCAGCGCGAGGGGGAAGGACAGCAACCAAGTCAGACCGAGGGGGCGCCAGAGCCCTCTTGGGCCGGCGGCAGGCCAGCGAAAAAACCAGGAGCGGCTGAGCTGGTCGTATTCCTGCAGAGGACGCTGGGCCGGGGGCACCGGGCAGGGGGTGTCCTGGCTGGGCAGGCTGGGTGTGCCGGCGGCCATCTGACCTTCCCTCAGCTGCCGACCTGGCTGGCGCCGCTCACCTCGATCGGGGAGCCGACGAAGCGCTCCTGCTCCCCATGGCCCCAGAAGGCTTCGAGGTCGTAGTAGCTGCGTTCCTGGGGGGTCAACACGTGGACAATGAGTTCGCCGTAGTCGAGCAACACCCAGCGGCCCTCGCTCTGGCCCTCGCGCCGCAGGGGTAGGCGAGCGGCGTCGGTTTCGAGCCGGTCTTCCACCGAGCGGGCGATGGCTCGAACCTGCACGTCGCTGAGGCCGCTGCAGATCACAAAGAAATCGGCCAGGGAGGACACTTCATCCACCCGGATCAGGCGGATGTCAACGGCCTTGCGGTCATCACAGGCCTCCGCGGCGAGCAGGGCGAAGTCGCGACTATCCATAGACGTTCTCACTGGTGACCGATTGGCGGGAGCCCTGTTGCTGTGCCATTTCGGCACGGGCCTTGCCGGCACTCTTGCGGAGGGCCTCAAGGCGATCTTCGTAGAAGGTACGGCGCCGCTTCTTGCGGGTCTGCTCGACCAGCTCCTTGAGGGCACCCCCGAGGCTCTTGTAGGCGTTGGGCAGGCTATAGCCGAAACGACAGGCCAGGTCGATGGCGCGTTCGTCGGCCAGGATCGCGTCCTGCAGACGCTTCTCGGAGTTGTTCTTCAGATAGAGGCGGTAGCCGGCGAAGCCCGACAGACCGAGGGCCATCACCAGCAGCAGTCCGTCCTGGACCCAGAGTTCGCCGATGGCACCGCCCAGACCGATGGCCAGGGCTGCCATCTCCCAGCCATCCCTGGGGATCGCGTCGTTCTGGACGCGACCCACCTCGTGCCAGAAGAGCAGGTTGCGGTGATCGAGGGCCAGCCCATCCCACTTCTCGAGATCCACCTGGATCTCCACCTCGTCGCGACCGATCTCCTCGATCGTCACCAAGGGGGGGTCGACGGAGGCGGCCGCTTCCACGAACACCCAGCTCTGCATCTCAGGGGGCAGCAACCCCTTCAGGCGCTGGAGTTCGCTCATCGGCGGCGTCTCGGGCGAAGGTATCCCGCCAGATTAGCGATTGCCTGCGGTGCAAGCGCGCCGGAGAGGCCGGTCGGGACGGCGACCGTGAGAGGCTGGGCGGGTTTGCCTGTCCACTCCCTATGCCCCGCCGCACGGATCTGAAGCGCATCCTGCTGCTGGGATCGGGACCGATCGTGATCGGCCAGGCCTGCGAGTTCGACTATTCCGGCACCCAGGCGTGTAAAGCCCTGCGGGCTGAGGGCTACGAAGTGGTGCTGGTGAACTCAAACCCGGCCTCGATCATGACCGATCCGGACCTGGCGGATCGCACCTACATCGAGCCCCTGACCCCCGAGGTGGTGGCCCGGGTGATCGAGGTGGAACGGCCCGACGCCCTGCTGCCCACCATGGGGGGGCAGACCGCCCTCAACCTGGCCGTTGCCCTGGCCGAGAACGGCACCCTGGCCGCCTACGGCGTCGAACTGATCGGCGCCGACCTCGCGGCGATCCGCAAGGCGGAAGACCGGCTGCTGTTCAAGCAGGCGATGGCCCGGATCGGCGTGGCCGTCTGCCCGTCGGGGATCGCCAACGACCTCGAGGAAGCCATCCGTGTCGGCGAGGAGATCGGCACCTACCCGCGCATCATCCGCCCCGCCTTCACCCTGGGGGGATCCGGCGGCGGCATCGCCTACAACCCCGAGGAATTCCAGGCTTTCTGCAAAAGCGGCCTGGAGGCCAGCCCCGTCTCCCAGATCCTGATCGAGAAGTCACTGCTCGGCTGGAAGGAGTTCGAGCTTGAGGTGATGCGGGACACCGCCGACAACGTGGTGATCGTCTGCTCGATCGAGAACCTTGATCCGATGGCCGCGTCGCGATCTCCGGGGGGCCGAGGACCCAGCCGATGCGGTGCATCCCGAGCCCGTAGCACTTGGTGAGGCTCGCCACGGCGACGATGTTCGGCGCGAGCTTTCGCGCGCTCGTGCGGAACACCCCGTCCTCGGGGAGATCGTCGAACGGCG
>JBBQIH010000065.1:0-10026 GCA_038324725.1 Cyanobacteriota bacterium
CGCGGCGGCCCTGCTGGCCAGGGACGGCCTGCCGGCCCGGCTGATGGTGGATTGCAGCCATGGCAACTCCAACAAGGACTACCGCCGCCAGGGGGACGTCTTGCGGCAGGTGGCCGAGCAGGTGCGCCAGGGATCCGTGCACGTGATGGGGGTGATGATCGAGAGCCATCTGGTGGAAGGAAACCAGAAGATCTCCGCCGATCTTTCCTCCCTCACCTATGGCCAGAGCATCACCGATGCCTGCATCGATCTGGACACCACCCTGGAGCTGCTGGTCGAACTCGCCGAGGCTGTCCAACAGGCCCAGGCCCGCAGTCTGGCCCTGGCCTGAAGGGTTCGTCAGCACTCTGAAGCTATGAGTGCTGATTCGATCGTCTGCAACAGACTGTTCTTGATGAACAGTTAACTGGCCCGCCCTGGGTACGTTTGGATCGGCAAGATCAACGAGGTCCGCTGATGTCCTATCTCCTGCAGTTCTGCGGGTTGTCGGATCCGTTGCAGTTGTTTTATCTTGAACAGAAGTCCGCTTCCCCGGCCTCGGGCAACCTCACCCCGGGCCCGATCTATGGAGGCTTCCGCCCCTTCCAGCTGGATGATCTGCTGGGTTGGGCCCTCGACACCGCCCGGGGCCGCAGCTGGGACGGCGAGGCCATCCAGCGGCTGGTGCTCGACGTCTGGATGGAGCGGGCCGATGTGATCCGCCAGTGGCAGCTGCGGCTGCGGGAGGAGCCGGCCGAGCGGATGCTGGTGGCCGGGATCGGCACCCAGCGCGACTGGGAGTTTCGCTGTGAACAGCTGCTGAGGGCCTGAACACTCCCGCCCCTTGGTCTGTTCGGGTCAGTGCCTCCTCAATCGACCTCGATGCCGAACAGCTGGCGCATGCGCTCCAGAATGGAGGTCTGGCGCCGGGCCGCATCCGGGGAGGAGAGCTTCTCCAGCTCCGAGCGCCGTTGGCCCACGATCGCCGCCAAGGCGTCCAGCACGCCGGCGTCGTCTTCCACCAGGGGCATGAAGTCCTCCCGCTCCACTTCCAGCAACACACACTCGCCTCGGGAACGCACCGTGGCCGTGCGGGGTTCTCCCGTGCACACCGTCATCTCTCCGAAGATCTGATCACGGCCCAGCACCGCCACCGACCGCCCCAGGGGGGAGCCATCGGCCTTGAACACCTCCACCTCGCCGTTCACCACCTGGAACAGGGCGCCGCCCTCTTCCCCCTCGCCCACGATCGTTTCCCCCGAGCCGAAGCGCAGGCAGCGCACCTCCGGGGCGAGCCGTTTCACCTGCTCGGGGTCCAGCTGGGCAAACAGCCAGCTGCGCCGCAGCAGTTCCGCTGTCAGGGAGGCATCCACACCGGTGGGGTGGGCTGGATCGCGCTTGGTCTGGCGGCGCTTGAGCTCCCGCACCGGATAGGGCAGCTCCCAGCCCTGTCGCTCCAGGGCGTACCAGATCTGCTCCAGCAGTTCGCTGCGCAACCGCATCCGATCGCCTTCCGAGGGTCCCCGTTGGTAGCCCTGCAGCTCGTAGCGGATCAGGGAGTCCTCGTAGGCCCTGACCAGCACTACCGGTGCGGGATCGATCAGGACCAGGGGGTTGTCGGCCATCACCCGCAACAGCAGCTGGCGGGCCCGGGCCGGCGGAATTTCATAGCCCAGGGCGATCTCGAAGAGGTTCCCCACAGGCTCGTGCTGGCCGAATCGCCGCATCGGGTTGTCCGCCACCGTGTTGTTGGGCAGGTTCACAGTGGAGCCATCCCTGCGGCGCAGGCGGGTGTTCATCAGATGCAGCGACTCCACCACGCCGTTCTCTTCGCCGACGCTGATCCAGTCCCCTTCCCGAAAGGGCGGATCCAGCTGCAGTTCGATGCCGGCGAACAGATCCTTGAGCGATTCCTGGGCCGCCAGGCCGATGACGGCGGTGAGCACGGCTGAGGTGGTCACCAGGCCCACCAGGTTGAGGTTGGCCAGGCGCTGCAACACCAGCACGGTGGCCACCGCCGACAGACCCAGGCTGAGCAGGTCGCGCAGGATCTTGGCGGTGGGCCGCCACCAGCCCAGGGCCTCCGGACACTCCAGGGCCAGCCAGGCCAGCAGGCCGATCAGGGCATAGGCGGTGGCCAGTTCGTCCAAGGCGCCGAGCCACTGCACCCCGGCCGGTCGGGCTGTCGTGCCGAGCGCCCACCACAGCAGCACCGCCAGCAGCGGCATGAGCAGCGGCGGGGCCGGGAGGCGAAAACGGCGTGTGGCCAGCCGTAACCCCAGCAAGGCCGCCACCAGGGCCAGGCCGATCAGGATCCGCTCGATCGGTCCCATCAGCTCAGCACCCGCCACAGACTCGCCACCGCCATCGGCACGCTGAAGTTATCGATGCCAAGCAGGGCCCATTGCTCCAGCCCCGTGGCCACCAGGGCGATCAGGACGATTCCGGCCGGTGCAGGCACGGGGCCGCCTCCCAGCTGCGCCAGGGTCAGCAGAACGGTGAGGCTGGCGAGCCCCATGGTGGCTGTGCCCACCAGGGAGCGTCGCTCGCCGAGCACCGTCCAGGAGGGCGAAGGGATCAACGGTCCCAGCAGACCGGCCAGGCCGTCACCGAAGGCCATCACCAGAACGCCGGCGGCCACTGTGGCGGGATGGGCGGGCCACCAGAGCCAGAGCAGCAGGGTGATCGAGGCGCCGTAGGCGATCGTGCCGTAACTGCGCCGTTCCACGTCCTCGATCGCCGGCAACACCCGCACCCGGTGGTTGAGGGCCGCCAGCAGGGTGATGGCGCCGGCGGCGGGCACCGCGATCAGGCGCTCCACCCCGAAGCCCCAGGCAATCAGCACCACCGGCCCGGCACCAATGTGGACCAGCTTGCGGCTCCATTCCCGTTGCTCGGGCCAGCGGCGGCGCAGCAGCAGGGCCGCGCCACTGAGCACGGCCAGCCAGGCGGCCACCAGCAGCACACCGATGAGCTGGGCAGCCCCGTCAAGTTGGGGCGGAAGGACCAACGCCAGCACCGATGGTGATATCAGGCGGCCTGGTGGAGATTGCTCATCAACCGCAGCTTCATGATCGCCTTGGCCTCCAGCTGACGCACCCGTTCACGGGAGACGTTGATCTGGCGACCGATCTCCGCGAGGGTGAGGGGCTCGGAGCCCTCCAGCCCGAAGCGAAGCCGCAGGATCTTCTGTTCCCGTTCGTTGAGCTGGGAGAGCCAGGCACCGAGATGTTCCTTCTGAAGAAGGCGATCCATCGAATCGAAGTGCTCGTTGCTGGCCGGGTCAGCGATCAGTTCACCCAGGGTGCTGCGATCTTCCTCACCCCGGGCATGGGCATCAAGGGAGGCGCAGGGGGCGCTCTGGGTCATCAGTTCCTCGAGCTCCTCGGGCCGCATGCCCATGGCGTGGGCCAGCTCAAGCCGGTTGGGCTGGCGTCCCAGCCGGTGGGAAAGTTCGCGGGTGATGCGCCGCATCTTCGAGAGCTTCTCGCTGATGTGAATCGGCAGACGAATCGTGCGGGCGCTGTTGTCGATGGCGCGGGTCATGCCCTGGCGGATCCACCAGTAGGCGTAGGTGGAAAACTTGTAGCCCATGGCGGGGTCGAACTTGTCGACGGCCCGCTCCAGACCGATGGCCCCTTCCTGGACGAGGTCAAGAAGTTCCAGACCCTGATTCTGATACTTCTTGGCCACGCTCACCACCAGCCGGAGGTTGGCGGCCATCATGCGGTCGCGGGCCCGTTGGCCCATGCGCAGCTGTCGCTTCTGACGAGCCGTGAGCTCCCCATCGACGAGAGCCAGTAGCTTCTTGCCGGCCTGGACGTGGTGGGCCAGCTCAATTTCTTCGGCCGGTGTGAGAAGAGGCACACGGCCGATTGTGCTGAGATACCAACCAATGGAATCGGCGCTGATGCGCCCTCCCTGGCGGGCTGCTGTCTTGGAACTGACTGAACCGCCACTGGGTTTCGCCTTGCTAGGCGAAGCCACGTCTGCACTGCTTTTGAGCAGTGAGAGGGCGGAATGCAGAGGTGTCCCCATCACCCCAGGCTCCCGAATGAATTTGGTCGGAATGTAGCACCGCAGGATTGTTGAAATCAGATTCCGTTGGAAGATTGTAGGTAATTTGCCTGAAAAATGTTGCTTATGTCGTGATGGCTACGCTTTAGCGTCGGTCGTGAGGCCGCCGCGCCAGCGCTCCATGAGTAGGTTTTGCGTCAGTTTTGCCTCGCCGGAGTGCTGACGCTGTGCAAAGTGTCCATCACTGTGCATGTGCCAGGCGCCCGTATCGGTCAGGTAATGGTCAAGCAAAGCCTCGATCTGTTTCTGCAGGCGTGGATCCTCGATCGGTGCCACCGCCTCGACGCGCCGATCCAGGTTGCGGGGCATCCAGTCGGCGCTGCCGAAGAACATCTCCGGCTGGCCGCCGTTGCCGAACCAGAAGAGCCGCGAATGCTCCAGGAAGCGCCCGATCACGCTCACCACGCTGATGCCCTCGCTGACCCCTTCAAGCCCTGGGCGCAGGCAGCACATGCCGCGGATGATCAGCTCGATCCGCACGCCCGCCGCGGAGGCTTCGTACAGCAGGGCGATGATCGCCGGGTCGACCAGGGCATTCATCTTGGCCCGGATGTGTCCTCCGAGACCTTCCCTGGCGTGGTCGATCTCCCGGCGGATCAACCCTTCCATTCCCTTGCGCAGGGTGACGGGCGCCACCAGCAACTTGCGGAAACTCTGCTGCTTGGAGAAACCCGTGAGGTAGTTGAACAGCTCCACCAGGTCCTGGCCAAAATCCTCCCGGGCCGTGAGCAAACCGATGTCGGTGTACAGCGAGGAAGTCTTGGAGTTGTAGTTGCCGGTGCCGATGTGCACGTAGCTGCGCAGGGATCCCTTTTCGCGCCGCACCACCAGCAGCACCTTCGTGTGGGTCTTGAGCCCCAGCACTCCGTACACCACGTGCACTCCGGAGCGCTCCAGCTGCCGGGCCCACTGAATGTTGTTGTCCTCGTCGAAGCGGGCCTTGAGTTCCACCAGGGCCATCACCTGCTTGCCGTTCTCAGCGGCACGGATCAGGGAGGCCACCACCGGCGAGTCCTTCGACGTGCGGTAGAGGGTCATCTTGATGGCCAGCACCGAGGCATCGTCGGCGGCCTGCCTGAGGAACTCCTCCACCGAGGTGGAGAACAGGTCGAAGGGATGGTGCAGCAGCACATCGCCACGGCGCAGCACCGAGAAGATGCTCTCGAATTCCTCCTGCTTGATCGAGCCATCCTCCAGCTGGCTGCGCTGGGCCCGCACCAGGGCCGGCACGGTGCGCCCCTTGTGGGGCGCGTCCTTCAGCTGACTCAGGGGGATCGCCATCAGGCTCATCAGATCGTCGAGACCGAGGGGACCGTTGGTGCGATAGATGTCCTTCGGCTCCACGTCGGTGCCCTCCATCAGCAGATGCACCACCTCCTCGGGCATCTCGTCGGCCACCTCCACCCGCACCACCTCACCGCCGACGCGGCGTTTGCGCAGGCCCTCCTGCAGGGCCTCCATCAGGTCGTCGGCCTCCAGGTCCCGCAGTTCCAGGTCAGCGTCACGGGTGATCCGGAAGAAGTAGTGCCCCTCGATGGTCATGCCGGGGAACAGCCAGCGCAGGTTGAAGGCCACCAGCTGCTCCAGGGGAACCGCCGTGAAGCCCGGAGTGGGCACGATGCCGCTCAGCTCGGTGGGGATCGGCACGAAGCGGGGCAGGATCTTCTGGGGCACCTTCACCCGGGCGAACTGCTGCCGGCCGGTGTCGGGGTCGCGGATCAGGGCCGCCACATTGAGGCTCAGGTTGCTCAGAAACGGGAACGGGTGGGCCGGGTCGACGGCCAGGGGCGTGAGCACCGGAAAGATCGCCTTGCGGAAGTAGTCGTCGGCCCAGGTTTTCTGGGCCTCGTTGAGTCGCAGGTAATCGAGCAGCTGGACGCCGTATTCGGTGAGGTGGGTCTTGAGGGAATGGCGGTAGTGCTGCTGTTGCATCTCCAGCAGGGGACGCAGCTTGATTTGGATCGCTTCCAGCTGTTCCTGGGGCGTCAGGCCGTCGTCACTGCGGCTGGTGACCCCTGCCTCCACCTGGGACTTCAGCGAAGCCACCCGCACCATGAAAAATTCGTCAAGGTTGTTGCTGAAGATGGCGCTGAATTTGGCCTGCTCCAGCAGGGGCGTGTGCTCGTCGAGAGCCTGGGACAACACCCGATGGTTGAAATCGATCCAACTCTGCTCGCGGTTGATGTAGAGATCAGGAGCGACGACCGGCTGCGACGACATTCGGCGGAGCTCCGCGGGCATGGGGAAATGCAACGTAGCAATGGCGATCCCGCCGTCAGGGTGTCGCCTCTGCTTGACGCTGGGATCGTGCCGCCACAAGCCACACCACAACAGCCATCAGGACGATTCCCAGCCAGAATGGGCTGCGGCGGCCGATGGTCTCGTAGGCCAGCCCCGCCAGGGGCGGTCCGAGGAAGCTGGCCAGGCTCTGCAACCCCTGCAGGCTGCCCAGGGCGGCCCCCTGGCCGCTGTCGGCGAGGCGCCGTGACACCAGGCTGCGCAGGCTGGGGGTCACCAGCCCGGTGCCCAGGGCCAGCAGTGCCACCGCCGTGAACACCACGGGCACGGCGTTCTGGCGTTCCGCCAGGGGCACCAACAGGAAGCCCGCCATGACACAGCCCAGGCCGATCTGGGTGAGGCGCCACTCCCCCAGCCGCTGCACCAGGGGACCGATCAGTCCGCCCTGCACCACGGTGGCCACCACGCCCACCACCAGGAAGGCGCCAGCCGAGAGGCCCGGACCCCAGCCGAACACCTGCTTGAAATAGAGCACCAGCAGGGCGGTGAAGCCGCTGAACCCCAGGAAGAAGAGGAAGAAGGCGGCACAGAGCCGCCGCACCCTGGGATTGGCGAACACCCGCTGCAGTTGGCCGAAGGGCTGCAGCTCCCAGTGCCTCGGCAGGGGCAGACGGGCCTCGGGCGGATGGGTTTCCGGCAGCAGGGTCACCACCACCACCAGGTTCAGGACCGCGAAGCCCACGCCGAGCAGCAGCGGCAGGCTCACGTCGATGCGGCCCAGCAAGCCGCCAAGGGCCGGGCCGAGGATGAACCCCAACCCGAAGGCCACGCCGATCAGGCCGAAGGCCCTGGCCCGCCGCTCCGGGGTCGAGATGTCCGCGAGCACGGCCGCAGCTGTGGCGGCGGTGCCGCCGCTCACCCCATCGATCAGGCGGGCGGCGAACAGCAGGGCCAGGGGCAGACCACTGGCGGCGGCCTGCGGCCAGAGGCGGCCCCAGGGCAGGATCACGGTGAGGGCGAACAGGCCCAGACCCAGCACCGAACCGGCCACGCAGATCGTGATCACGGGCCTGCGGCCGTAGCGATCACTGAGGGCGCCGATCAGGGGGGTGAAGGCGAACTGGGCGAGGGCATAGCTGCCGGCCAGCAGGCCGAGGGTGCGCCCGTCTGCGGTGAAATCCGCCAGCAGGAACGGCAGCAACGGGAACACGATGCTCTCCCCCAGCCGGTCGTTGAGCAGCGTCAGGAAGGCGCAGAACAGGGGGGAGGGGCGCGAGAGGCGCAAGGCGACGAGCCGGGGATCCCTGGCACCCTCCCATGCCAGGGGGTGGCGGATCAGGCTGGCCAGCCCAGGGCGGTCTTGATCCGATGCCTGACCGTGGCGATGGTGGTGCGCAGGGTCTGCTGAAGCGTGGTGATGCGCGACGTGGGTGCCCTGGACTGACGCTGGAGTTTGCGGTCGATGCGCCAAAGGCTGAAGATTCTGCGGTTATGGATGGGATAGGGACTCGGCAGGTTTCGGCCGATTGCCGATCCAGGCCCTCCCGCAGCTGGCACCACGACCGGTAACTCCCGTCCGCGATGAAGTGCTGAGCGACGAGATCCCTGGCCGCCGTTGGACAGCTCTGCCAGAGGTAGGGATCATCCGCCAGCCGCGGCAGGGCCAGCGCCGCTTCGGCCGGATCCTCCGAAACCAGCCAGCCGATGCGCTCGTGTTCCACGGGCTCGGGAATGCCGCTGGGAATGCGACGCACCACGGGTGCCACCCCTGCCGCCATCTGCTTTTCAGAGGCGGCCCGGGCGTCGCCATCGCCGATCAGGGTGCCGCGGAGGGAGTTCCTGGAGTGGCAGGCTCTGATCAATGTCTGGATCACCAGCGAGGCCGGTTTCGGGTGTTCCAAGATCCGGCCACTGAAGACCGCCCGGTCGGGTTCCTTCCGGAACTCCGGCGGCGTTTCCGGAACGGCGACTCCCTAGGAAATGACGCTGGCGGGCCGATCGGCCCATTCGCATCAGATGGTGAATCCAGAAGATCCAGTTGCCGGTGCAACGCCAGCCGGCTGTCAGCGGACCAAGTGCTTGAAGAAGCGCCGCATCGGGTTTGCGAAAGACCGCGCCACAGGCATTGATGATGATGTTGCCACGATCCATGCATTCATGGCGTAAGGCCACTGCATGGGTTGCGTCGGAACCCTTCCAGCGCTTGGGGTCGAAGCCATCTGGCCAGAGGATCTGGTCGGCGATCGGTTCGCTCTCGACATCGATGGCGGTGGTACGGCACCAGGCCAGCGTGCTTCCGGTTTCCAGATGGGCCACCATGGGTTCTAGAAGCAGCGGTGAGCACGTGTCATCCGACTCCGCTATCCAGTTGGAGCGCCCTCAAGGCTTCTTGATTCCACTCAGCCATTGCGAGCGGGGCTGGCCTGAGTTGACCATGTTGCAGAACAGTTGGTGGGGCCGATCCTTCAGATGTTCCCGGATCACCGCCAACGAATCGTCAGGAAAGGCGGCATGGTTTTCGATGATGCTGACGAGAGGAGATTGGCTGGATGTCTCCATGGATCCCTTTCATCCGGTGACCAGCACCCGATCCTCCCGAGGCCTCCTGCCATCGTGCCTCCAGGGGAGTTCACCTTCAGCTGAATGATCGTCGGATTCTGGATCGCCGCCACCGGCCTGGCCCTCGTGCTGTTCCTGACCATCCACCTTGGTGGCGTGGGGATGGCCCTGGTGGATCCGATGGGTTTCGAGCGCTACGCCACCTCCCTGCACCAGCAGGCCTGGCTTCCCTGGCTGGAGGTCGCCCTGCTGGCGGCCGGCCTGGGCCATCCCCTGCTGTCGCTGCACAGGGCCCGCGCCAACCGTCAGGCGCGGGGCCCGGCCGCCGGGCCGCTGCGCAGCCGCCGCCAGGGGCCGTCGGAGTCGCTGGCGGCCCTGGCGGCCTGGGCTATCCCCTGGAGCGGATCGCTGCTGCTGCTCTTCCTGGCCCTGCACCTGGCCCAGTTGCGCTGGCAGCGGCCGGCGGACGGGGCTGAACTGGCTGCGGTGCTGGCCGTGTTGCGGGAGCCCTGGGGCCTGGCCCTCTATGCGGTTGCCGGGGCCGCGACCGGCCTGCACCTGCTGCATGGCACCGAGAGCGCCGTGCGCCGGCTGGGATGGCTGGAGCCCGCCAATGCGGTGGTCCTGCGCCTGGTTGGCAAGGGGCTGGCCCTGCTCCTGGGAGCAGGCTTTGCGCTGCTTCCCCTCGGCCTGGTGTGGCGGTCCGCGGCCCCGCTGCCGGCAGGCGGATGAGTCCCACATCGCGCCTGGATCCGCGCCTGCCCGAAGGTCCCGTCGCCACCGCCTGGCAGCGTTGCCGCGAGAGCCTGCCGCTGATCAGCCCCAACCGCAAGCAGCGGCTGCGGATCCTGGTGGTGGGCAGCGGTCTGTCCGGAGCCGCCGCCGCCGCCAGCCTCGCCGAACAGGGCTATCGGGTGCAGGTGCTCACCTACCACGACAGTCCGCGCCGGGCCCACTCGGTGGCGGCCCAGGGGGGCATCAACGCCGCCCGCAACTACGCCAACGATGGTGACAGCGTCGAGCGTCTGTTCCGCGACACGGTGAAGGGCGGTGATTTCCGCGCCCGGGAAGCCGGTTGCCACCGGTTGGCCGAGATCAGCGGCTCCATCATCGACCAGTGCGTGGCGCAGGGCGTGCCGTTCGCCCGGGAGTACGGCGGCCTCCTGGCCAACC